>CAZOJR010000103.1:0-7407 GCA_964580165.1 uncultured Gaiellales bacterium | reverse complement strand
CGACCACCGCCAAGCCGACTACGACCACCGCCAAGCCGACCACCACAACTACTGCCAAAGCTCCGACCGCACTGACAGTCAAGGGTTCGGCAGGAACTAAAGAACTGTCTATGGCGGACCTCAAAGCTATGTCGGCCACATCGGGCTACGGTGGCTGGAAGAACCAACTGAGCAATATCACTGCCCCTGTTTCCTGGAAGGGAGTCTCCCTGCAATCGCTCATGGAGTTGGTTGGCGGAGGTAGCTCGGTTACCGTCGTCGCTTCCGACGGCTATACCGCCGCACTATCGTCCAGCCAGACCGGGGGTGCAGTCACTACCTACGATCCGGCGAGCGGCGAAGAGATAAGCGGCGTAAGCGTCAAAGCAATCGTCGCATACGCAAAAGGAGGTGGGGCGCTCAGTTCCGGCGAGGGCCCACTTCGTATCGCGTTCGTCAGTTCTGAGAAGAACCAAGTCACCGACAGCGACATGTGGGTCAAGCAGGTGGTCGAGTTGAGGGTCAACTAGCCTCTCCGCAGAGCATCCAATAAACCGTGCGCATTTGGAAGGGGAAGGGAAAGACATGAGGAAGATGCGGATCATCCTGGGACTGCTGCTGGCAGTCGTCTTGGTGCTCGCTGTGGCGGTTCCTGCTTCAGCAGCTCCGGAGTACACGGACATCGAGGACCACGATTACGAGGCAAGCATCATCAATCTTTCTGCCCGTGGATTCGCAGGCGGATACGACGACGGCACTTTCAGGCCCGATAACAACCTCCAGCGGCAGCAGTTCGCCAAGATGGCAGTGCTTACGCTCGGTTATGACGTGACCGCCGACGACCAATCCGAATTCCCCGACACACCGGCCCCTTACGACCCGGTGAATAATCCGCTCTATCCGGGCAGCTACGTGGCCGTCGCAACCGCTCAAGGCATCATCCAGGGCTATACCAACGGTCTCTTCGGTTTCTACGACAATGTGACCCGGCAGCAGGCAATTAGCATCACGGTGCGTGCGGCGGGCGACGCGCTGGCCGAACCACCGGCCGATTGGGTGGGCGAACTCGACTACTCCAACCAGTACCACGGCGCTAATGTCAAGAAGGCAGAATTCAACGGTCTCTTGGCCGGGATTACCGACCTGGCCAACTGGGATCTGACGGCAAATGCCACCCGCGGCGAGGCAGCCGAGATGCTGTCCCAACTCTTCTACCGAGTCGGGAGCATCCTCAAGCTCGGCACTGCAGAGGCCGGCACCCTTATGGAGTTCTCAATGGCAGATTTGAAGGCCATGGATGCCACTGAGGGGTACGGCGGTTACAAGAACAAACTTGGCAATATCTCCGGGCCCGACCTCTACAAAGGCGTGGCCATCAAAGACCTGATCACGCTCGCCGGAGGCGGTACCACCATCAAAGCCATCGCCACCGACGGATATGAATCCACGTTTACCGCCGAAGAAGTCAACGGCGTTGTCAAGGTATACGACAAAGAAACGGGCGAAGAGATAACCGGATACGCCGGAACCGTGACGATGATTCTGGCATACTCCTGCAACGGAGACCCGCTCTGGTCGGCAAACGGAGCACTGCGAATAGCTCTTGTCAGCGACGAACCCGACCAGGTTACCGACAGCAAGAAGTGGTCCAGCCAGATAATGGGGATCGTAGTGGAATAGCAGGCTTTTTCAAGCTGCTCCCTCAAACACTCACAGAAAGGCCCCGGATGCATCCGGGGCCTTTTTCATGTTCATTCAAACGCCACACGGCAGTCTTCGGCAAGCACTACACGAGCGATGGCAATGAGTTGCTCCCTTGTCGTCGCCTCCCCAGCTTCCCATGCCAGCCGGATCTCCCGCAGCACCCGCCCCAACACAGGACCAGGAGCCAAGCCCAACTCATTCATCAGCGACTCACCGTCGACCGGGAGCTGCTGCGTACCGTAGAGTGCTCGATCGCCCCACAAAGCCATCAAGCGCCGCGCCTGATCCAGAGCGTTTTCCAAGCGCAAGTGATTATCTCCTCCTGCTTCTGCGGCGACCTTCGCTCCGGCAAGGACGATCACCTCCGGTTCCCACGGAGCCGTGCTCCACAAAAACAGCACGGCCGAGCGGCGAGCCGGCGTGGCAGGCAGGGCTTCGTCCACACACAAATGCTCCGAGGTCGTCCTCAAAAGAGACACCAGGTCGCGTGACAGTTTTAGTCTGCGCCCGGCATTATAGGTTTCCTTTGCCGTCACTCGGTGCATCAGCCCCGCCAGTCTCAGAGCAACCGGCCGTGCCACTAGCCCATCAACCGAGCGACTCAAACGGTCGATCAGCGCGTTGCCCGCCTGCGGAAACCAGGCCGACGGCTGTTCCAAGATATCGTCCAACCCGTCCAGAAGAGAAAGTGCCGCCTCCAATCGCTCGGGAATGATTTCCGGCAGCACTACTTCCAGCAGCCCGAGATCACGCCACGACCGCACAGCCTCCGCGGCCCGTCCGTCCGCCAGAGTAAGGACAATCTCCGAAACCACCCGTTCCACCGCCGCGTGAGCAAGCAACGGCGCCTGAGCTTGGATCAACTTGATCAAACAGGCATCGGGTCGAAGATCCAGAATATGAGCGAAACGGGCAGCTCTGATCAACCGAAGAGGATCATCCACAAACACATGATCCGAAACGGCAACAAGGCGGCCTTCCCGAAGATGAGCCAGGCCACCGAAGGGATCTACCGTGTCCCCTCCACTCAGAGGTATCGCCATAGCGTTCACTGTAAAGTCCCGCTCGGCAAGATCGTCCACAATGCTCTTCCCTCGGAGTGCGGCCACGTCTATGTGTCCGTCACAACCCATCACACGATAGGCAGAGTGCCGTTCGGACAGAGCGAAACAGGGAACCTTGAGCAGACGAGCCGCCTCCCTGGCAACCGTCGCCGCATCGTCGGCCACAACAAGATCGAGGTCAGGTGAAGACCGCCCGAGTTCGAGATCGCGAACACTACCGCCCACCAACCAACCCTCGGTCCGGCGGCGTTGCAGGACTTCGGTTAGGGCCTGCAGCATCATATTGCGCCCCCGGCAACCGGCATTACCCGGCGGCTACTTGGTTGTGCCTTTCGTTTTGCGCAGGCTTCTCTGGTATTTGAACCTGTCCACCAAATACGCCACTCCCGTGAACAGGATGAAGGCAAGTCCTGATATGAGCAGATTGGCACCAATAGCCGCGCCGCTCTTCCATAACCACTGTATGAATACAAAATACAGAACCGCGACGATGATTCCCTGGATGGCCGCCCGCTTAAGAGTGGGGGGTTTGACGGTCTGCGAAGCAGACCTGCGATTTCTGCCACCTCCCGCCCCTTTTGCCCGGCTAGTGGTGCTACTTCTGCTGCCACCCGTGCTCTTGGCCTGCGGAAAAGCCTGCCTAGCCGCTCTTCGTGTCTCTTTCTTAGACATGATCCTCCGCCACTCTCAAACCTTTGCTTCGGCTATAGCTCGAACAATGTCGCCCCGGGTCATGATACCAACGAGCCTTCCCTCTGCCGTTACAGGCAGGCGGTTGACCTTGTGATCGGCCATCATGGTAGCGGCTTCCCGTACCGAGGCATCAGGGGAGATGGTGACCACGTCCTTAGTCATGATATCGGCCACTCGAGTACCGAATGCCTTTCGCAAACGATGCTCGAACTTCCTGACGCTTTCCAGATAGATGATGCCATCCAGGAACTGTATGTAGTAGGGGAAATGCAGGTCAGCGTCCTGCAGTATGACATCCGCCTCGCTCACAACTCCAACTACACGCCGCTCATCATCAATCACCGGGACTCCGCTAATCTTGTGCTCAGCCAGGAGATCAGCCAGCTCTCCGACTGTAGTCTCGGGACCAACTGCGATAGCGTCGCTCTGCATAATGTCTCGGACTTTTAACTCCTCCATGAGGGTCCCCTCTCATAAATGCGGCCGGCAATTACTTCCGGGATCAACTCCGCGAGATCTCCCGCAAGAATACCTTGGGGATCGGTCAATGCGCCGAGTCTTCCGGCCTCGGCATGTATCCAAGCGCCTGCATAGGCCGCTTCAAACGGATCCAGTTCCTTGGCCAGAAGCGCGCCGATGATACCGGACAGCACGTCACCGGTACCCGCGGAAGCGAGTTGGGGAGGCCCCTGCACCACGACCCGTGTATCCCCCCACGGAGCCACGACGACGGTTGATGAGCCCTTGAGAACCACCACCTGCCCGGTAACTTCAGCCGCACGACGTGCGGCCGGGAGTGCAGCGGCCGCCAACTCCGCGACCGGTACACCCAGGAGGGCAGCCAGCTCGCCTATGTGGGGGGTCAGTACCAACCCGGGGCGGCCTCGAAGCTGCTCCGGCATACCAGCGAACGCAATCAGTCCATCGGCATCCAGCACGGTGGAGACCTGGCTTTCAAGAACTACCCGTCTCGCCGCATGCATCGTTTCTTCGTGGCGCCCCAGCCCCGGACCGGCTACAAGCGACCCTATGCGTTGGTCAGCAAGCCAGGGCAGCACCGCGTCGGCATCCACCAGATGGTCGCCCGAACCGACCTCTGCAAGTACTGCCTCCACCAGTCTGCTTCGCACCCCGAGTGCAGCGCCGGCCGTCATCAGCAAACGTACGTACCCTGCTCCCGTCCTGTATGCAGCCTGAGAAGCCAAGTAAGCAGCCCCAGGATAGGCCGCCGATCCGGCCAGCACGGCAACATACCCGGCGCGATACTTGTGATCGTCGACCCTCCGGCCGGGCACGTTTACATCTTCGTCGTTCACTACCCAGACGTCGGGGTCGGGCTCCAGGGAAACAGGCACTCCTATGTCCCACACCAGAACCTCCCCCGCGGCCTCCGAACCAGGCGGGCAGACAAGCCCGCTCTTAGCCGCATGAAAGGTGACGGTGACGTCGGCCGCCACAGCGCCGGCCGCTATACTCCCAGTGGTCGCATCTACGCCCGAAGGTACATCGACCGACAACACCGGCACTCCTCGGGCACCGGCTGCGTTGATCAGCCCCGCCCACTCGGCCACCCGATCCCGGAGTTCCCCGGTAGCACCGGTGCCAAGCAGGCAATCCACGACCAGTTCCGTCTCCTCCCATAAATAGTCGGGCACGGCCCCCACGCGCAGATTGACACCCACTTTCTCCGCCGCTCTGAAGTTGAGAGCGGCATCCGGACTGAGTTCTGAAAGTGATCCAACCGTAACCACACAAACGACCGGGTGCCCGGCCAGATGGAGTTGCCGCGCAGCGGCAAGACCGTCACCTCCGTTGTTCCCCCTGCCGCACACGATGAGAGTATGCCTGTCTGGATACCGAGATCGGACCAGCAGACTTACTCCAAGTGCCGCCCGCTCCATGAGGACTGGCCCCGGCACCCCGATGTCTTCGATGGTCGCGCGATCCAACTCCCGCATTTGAGCCGGCGTGAAGACAGCCGGGCACTCCATGAGCGGGCGGCCGACTGCAAACGCACCGTTCAGACCGGTCTTGCTGGTGTCGGTGTCCTCCACCATGCTACCTCCAGTTGAATGTGTTGTTGCCACCGCACAGGCTCCCGCCAGGGAATCTACATGTGAGAGCGAGATATGAACTCTTGCTATGCCTCGCTCGCATGCCGCCTGGGCCGCGCGGCCCCTCAGAACAACCCGAGGAGGTCCCCCCGAGGAGCACTCCTCGTGTTCTTCACTGGCAACCTCTATCTCGTGCCACGACAAGACGCCTTGGCCGAGCAACTTGCCGACCGCTTCTTTCGCCGCAAATCGCGCAGCGAAATGCAGTTCCGGCCTGCACCGCGCCCGGCAGTAGGTAATCTCCGCCGGGGTAAAGAGACGATGCTCAAGCCGGGGATGCCTGGCCAAAGCCCGTTCGAAGCGTCCAATCTCGACCAGGTCGAGCCCGATCAAGTCTCCGGCCATATTCACTCTACCGTGACGGTCTTTGCCAGATTACGAGGTTGATCGACTTTTTCACCACGCGCTTTCGCCACGTAGTAGGAGAACAATTGGAGCGGAACAACCGCTATCAGCGGGGCCAGCATTTCGTCCGTACGCGGCACGGCCATTATTTCATCAGCCATCCCGGCCAGACTCTCGTTGTTCCCGGAGGCAACCGCGATCACCCTGGCCCCACGAGCCTTGACTTCCTGCACATTGGAGATCAGCTTGTCGTAAACGTCACCGTCGGTGGCAACCACGAGTACAGGTGAACCCTCCTCCAGCAGAGCGATGGGACCGTGTTTCATCTCGCCGGCCGCGTAGGCCTCTGTAGGCACGTAGGAGATCTCTTTCAGTTTCAGAGCCCCCTCGAGGGCCACCGGCAGACCGGTATTTCTGCCGAGGACCATGAAAAACCGGCACGACGCGTACCGAGCCGCGATCCGCTCCACGTTCCCGGCCGCACCATCTTCCAGATAATCGTTCAGAAGCGCGGGGATCTGCCGCAACTGGTCTGTGTACACACGTACCCGCTCCTTCGCAAGATGACCCCGAAGCTCACCCACATAGAGCGAGAAGAGCAGCATTGCCAGCACCTGTGTGAGAAAGGTCTTTGTGGCAGCGACTCCTATCTCCAAACCGGCTCTGGTGAAAAGCACACCGTCGGCCTCCCGCGTAGCCTGGGATCCAACAATATTGGTCAGAGCTAGCACCTGCGCGCCTGCGCGCCGGGCGAGACGCATGGCCGCGAGGGTGTCGGCGGTCTCTCCAGACTGGCTGATGGCGATGCACAGGCAACCCGGACCAATCACAGGATCACGATAGCGAAACTCCGAGGCCACCTCGACCTCCACCGGTATGCGTGCCCACCGCTCCAGCGCGTGTTTGCCTATGAGACCAGCGTGATAAGAGGTGCCGCAAGCCACGATGATAATGCGCTCAAGCCCACAGATGGCTTCCTGAGTCAAACCCAGACCATCGAGCACAACTCGCCCATCGTCCCCTATGCGTTCGGCCAGAGTGTCCGCCAGAGCCGTCGGTTGCTCGTGAATCTCCTTGAGCATGAAGGTCTCGTAGCCCGCCTTTTCAGCTGCCTCATCGTCCCAATCGACTATCTGGATCGGGCGGTCCACCGATCTTCCATCCTCAGAGAAAACCTCGACGGAGTCCTTTTTGACCACAACCACATCTCCGTCCTCGGGAAAAATCACCGACCGGGTCTGAGACAAGAATGCGGGAATGGCTGAGGCTACAAAGTTCTCTCCGTCACCCACTCCAATTACCAGAGGGGTCTCTTTGCGTATGCCCACAATGACGTCCGGTTCGTCAACGGCAACGGCGCAGTACGTAAAATGTCCCTCCAACTGCCGGTAGGCGTCTGCGGCGGCCTCCCTTAGCGAGCCCGTATAGGACCGCTCGATCAGATGAGCCACTACCTCCGCATCGGTCTCCGACGTGAACACATGCCCCTCTTCTTGGAGCATGGCCCT
>CAZOJR010000102.1:0-7443 GCA_964580165.1 uncultured Gaiellales bacterium | reverse complement strand
GGTTTACCCCGTGGGTGGATAGCTATGATGAAGAACTCCATCCGCGTATTGGCTCCGGCCTTCTCGGGTGATCGCATGGTCAAGCAATACACGGAGCGTTTCTACCTTTCCATAGCCGACCGTCACGAACGTTTAGCTGCCGACGGGTACGCCAAAGCCAAAGAACTCACGGCCTGGAAATCCCGCGTGCGCGAAGCTTGGTGCGATGTGGAGGTCACCTGGGTGAAGAATGGCGGTGCTCCCGAAGTGACTGTGGGCGAGGAGATCGAAGTGGCCGCAAAAGTGCGTCTTGGAACACTTGATCCGTCGGACGTGGTGGTGCAGGCCTACTTCAGCAGTCTGCGCCCCGACGGCACCCTCCGTGACGGCCGCGGTGTTTCGCTGGCGTGGATGGGCTGCGAGAACGACGAGCACCTATACGCGGGTAGAATTCCGTGCAGGTCGTCAGGTCTGCATGGGTATGCGGTCCGGGTTCTGCCTTGCCACGATGATGTGCTTGTGCCGAACGAGATGCCGGTAGTTGCCTGGGAGGAGATAGGCTAGAAATCTGCCGGGCAACTTGGAGCGGTGTAGTAGCGGTCACTAACGCAACTGGACGTGGCTGGATTAACAAGGTAACCGGGGACGAGTCGAGAACGGCTTTACCTGCTTTTCTCTCACAGGCTTTCAGAGCCCAATATCTCGGTGTGCGTTTTAGCCCATGGTGCGAGCCTCGTTATGGAACGCTCTGACCGAAGCAGTCGATGAGATTTTCATGGTTTGATATTTTCGTTTCGAGCTTGGTCATAACAGCTTGCGTTGTTTGCAACTGTCTTGTATAGTCGGGCGTCAATGACCGGCACGTGGATGGATCGGGACTCCGCAGGTCATTGGGAGGCCGGTATTCTTCGTCAGGAGAATTCATGGCAGTGGGGGCGCTGGATAGTCGGGCCAGTACGGCTGAGGACCGGACCGTCATCCGGATCGAAGACGTCTCGCTGAGCTTTGGAGGCGTCAACGCTCTGTCGAGCGTCAGTCTCGATGTCAAAGATGATGAGATTCTGGCCATTATCGGGCCCAACGGTGCAGGGAAGACCGCTCTCCTCAACTGTATAAGCGGTTTCTATAAACCGCAAAAAGGCGAGATCTACTTCCAGGAAAACAAGATCACCCGCCAGCGGCCGGACAGGCTGGCCAAGATGGGGATCGCCCGTACATTTCAGAACATCGAGCTATACACCGGGCTCAGCACTCAAGACAACATCATGGCTTCCCGGCACGTCTTCATGAAGCAGACCTTCGTGGACGGAGCCATCTTCTTCGGTCGCTCTCGCAGGGAGGAGATCAAGCACCGCCAGATCGTGGAGGAGATCATCGACTTCCTCGAGATCCAGTCCATCCGCAAACAGGTGGTGGGGGCCCTCCCGTATGGTCTGCGCAAGAGAGTCGAGCTGGGAAGAGCTCTGGCTTTGGAGCCCAAGGTGCTCCTACTGGACGAGCCGATGGCCGGCATGAACCTGGAAGAGAAAGAAGACATCGCTCGTTTTGTCCTTGACCTCTATGAAGGCCAGGGAGATACCTATCCGGATACTCCCGTGCTTAGAGATGGCATTCGCAGCATCATAATGGTGGAGCACGACATGGGCGTAGTGATGGACATAGCCGACAGAATCGGGGTTCTCAACTTCGGGCGGAAGATAGCGGAAGGCACTCCGGATGACATCAAATCGAACCCGGCGGTCGTTGAGGCCTATCTCGGCCAGGGAGCGTAGGAGCCAGATGCTGAAGGTCAACAACATCGAGGTTTCCTATCTTGGCGTCATACGTGTCCTGCATGGGATCTCCCTTGAGGTGGGCGACGGCCAGATCGTAGCCTTGATCGGGGCCAACGGCGGAGGCAAAACCACCACGCTCAAAGCGATCTCGGGACTCCTGAAGACCGAGCAGGGACAGATCACCAGCGGGGATATCTATCTTGACGACAAACGACTCGACCGGTATGGGCCGGAGGATATCGCCCGCATGGGCGTGAGCCAGGTTATGGAGGGTCGGCGGACGCTTGAGCATCTAAGCGTCGAGGAGAACCTGATGGTGGGGGCTTACCGGCGTAAGGACCGGGCCGGGATCAAGAGAGATCTGGAGATGGTTTTCGATTACTTCCCCAGAATTCGTGAGTACCGTAAGCGGGTCAGCGGCTATCTCTCCGGCGGTGAGCAGCAAATGATGGTGATCGGTAGGGCTCTGATGGCGGACCCGACCCTCATGCTGCTGGACGAGCCGTCGCTGGGACTTGCGCCCATGGCGGTCGCGGAGATCTACGAGATTATCAAGCGGATCAACGAAGAGCGCGGTGTCTCAATGCTCGTAGTTGAGCAGAATGTCAAGGCTGCTTTGGGTATCTCGAACTACGGCTACGTCATGGAGAACGGCAGGATTGTCCTCAACGGGCAGGCGGATAAGCTCAGGGACAATGAAGACGTTAAGGAGTTCTACATGGGCATCTCCTCGAGCGGTGTCCGCAAGAACTACCGCGAGGTGAAGCACTATCGCCGGCGGAAGAGGTGGCTTTCGTGACGGCGACGAAAGTGGCGATCGATATCAGCGGGCTGGACACCTGGCCCAAACTGTTGGAGCACAATGCCCGGCGTTTCGGTACGCACGGCAAGGCGATGCGCTACAAGCACTACGGCATATGGCAGTCCTACAGCTGGCAGGACTACTACACCAACGTCAAGTATCTCACTCTGGGGCTGATGTCCATGGGTTTCGCGCCCGGGAGCAAGCTGCTGATTGTGGGAGAGAACTCCCCGGAGTGGTACTTCGCTGAGTTGGCGGCTCAGTGCAACCGTGGCATCAGTGTAGGGTTGTACTCCGATCTCTCGGCGGCCGAGATAGAGCACATTGCCCGTGATTCGGAGGCGGATTTCGCCATGCTCGGGGATCAAGAGCAGGCCGACAAGATGCTTCTGATCCTTGACCGGCTGCCCCGGCTGAAGAATCTTGTGTATTGGCGCTACAAAGGTCTCGGCAATCAGCAGGATGGCAGGTTCAAAGGCCTGCGCAGCGTCTTGGAGATGGGGCGACACTACGAGGTGGAGCACCCGGGAGCGTTCGAGGAGAGTATTGCCGCTGGCAGGGCCGACGACATTTGCGCCATTGTCTACACCTCCGGCGCCACGGGATATCCCAAGGGCGCTCTACATACCCACGGGTCGCTGATGACCGGCTCGCGCTGGTACTGCGATCTGGATCGCTTGGGTCCAAAGGACGACTTGGCCTGTGCTCTACCTCCTGCTTGGATTACCGAGCAGTGGCTGGCGTTCGGCTGCCATCTGCTTTCGGGGGGCACCCTGAACTTCGCCGAGAGTTCCGAGACTCTACAGGAGGATCTGCGCGAGATCGCTCCCAGCGTGGCGTTCTATAACTCCCGGCTCTGGGAAAGTCAGGCCGGCCAGGTCCAGGCGAAACTACGCAGTGCCCGCTGGCTCAATCGAGCGGTTTCGGGCCTGTTTATGCCGGTGGGCCAGAAGGTGGCAGATGCCAAGTATCAGAAGCGGAGTCCGGGTTTGCACTGGCGGATATTCAACGGACTTGCTGGTCTCATTGTCTACCGTCAGATACGTGACAGTCTGGGTCTGCCACATGCGCGGGTCTGCTATTCCTCTGGCTCCACCATGTCTCCGGAGTTATATCGTTTCTTCCACGGCCTCGGGATCCCCTTGAAGGATGTCTATGGTTCTGCGGAAGCCGGGCCTGTGACGGGTGCCAACGATCGCATACAGACTCCCGGAACGGTTGGTTCTATCAATCCAGGTGTCGAGGTCGAGTTCGGAGAAGAGAGCGAGATCGTAGTCCGCAGCCGCGGAGCTTTTCTTGGGTACTACAACGACCTTGAGTCGACGGCTCGGATACTGAACGACGGTTGGGTGCGTACTGGTGACAAGGGCCAGATGAAGGCCGGGGATCTTGTATTTGTGGACAGAATCGTGGATTTGGTCACTCTCCCGTGCGGTGATGTTCTGGCTCCCCAAGACATCGAGAGCCGTCTGAAGCACAGCCCATACATCAAGGACGCTTGGGTCGTGGCCGGGCAAGACTGTGACTTCGTATCGGCGGTAATCATCATTGACGCCGACAACACGGGGCGGTATGCCGACAAGATGAAGACCACCTACACGACGTTCGGCGATCTATCTCAGAAACCCGAGGTATACCGGCTGATCGAGCAGGAAATAGCTCGTGTCAACGAAGGTCTGCCGGACACCCAGAGAGTGCAGAAATATGTCAATCTGCACAAGGAATTCGACCCCGATGAGCATGAGCTGACTCGGAATCGCAAACTGCGCAGGGCCTTCCTCCGGAAAACCTACCCCGTTCTCATAGAGGCTCTGGGCGGAGATAGCACGACCGTGGAGGTCGAGGCGGAGTTCACCTATCAGGACGGCCGAACCGGCACCATCAAGACCGCTCTAGAAATCGCGACAGTCGGGCGGAGCGACCAATGACCTTTTTCTTCCAATTGGTTATCAGTGGATTGTCGTTGGGTATGATGTATGCCCTCATCGGTGTCGGCTTTGTGATCATCTTCAAATGCTCACAGGCGTTCAATATCGCCTCAGGGCAGATCGTCATGCTGGGCGCGTACTTGGGCTACACATTCCTGATGCCTCTGGATCTGCCCGTCTGGGCCGCCATTCTGGCGGCCATCGGCGTGGCGGTGGTCATGGGCATGGTGGTTGAACGCCTCGCTCTCCGTCCGTTGCTGGGCCAACCCGCGCTTGCAATCGTCATGATGACCATCGCCTTGGCCGGTGTCATGGACGGGATTGCCATCGTTGGATGGGGGGGCGAGTATGTGACGTATCATGATTCGCTGCCGGCTATCTCTCTGAACCTGGGCGGCGGTGTCGCCATTCCTCCCTCGTCGCTGCTGGGACTGATCGTGTCGGTTGTGGTGGTGGCAATTCTGCTGTCTATGTTCCGCTTCACCAAGATGGGGCTTGCCATGCGTGCTACCGCCGAAGATGAGCAGGTCACCCGTAGCCTGGGTATCCGGGCCACAACGGTGTATGTACTTTCCTGGGTCATCGCTTGCGTGGTGGGTGTAGTGGCGGGAGTTCTGCTGGGAGGCGTTTCCGGAGTTTCACCACCTCTGGCCGATGTGGGGTTAAAAGCCCTTGCCGTAGTCATCTTGGGTGGTCTCGATTCCATCGGCGGCGCCGTCTTTGCCGGTGTGATCTTGGGGATCGCGGAGAATCTGGCGGCGGGTTATCTGGATCCTTTGTTGCCTTCTGGGGGAGGCTTGGCCAATGTGTTCCCGTTCCTAGTCATGCTGGCCGTGCTGATCTTCAAGCCTCACGGACTGTTCGGTCTGAAGAGGATCGAGAGGGTATAGCAGATGAGATTACCGAGCGGCGTTTTCTCGCACCACTACAGCCAAGACATCGCTCTCGTGCGCACCAAGGCGCACATGATCTTCTTGGCGGTGTTCGTCGTGTTCCTCTTCACCATCCCGCAGTGGGGGTCGAATTCACTCTTGACCCTCGTGACCATCATCGGCATCACCGTTATCAGTGCTCATGGTCTCAATATCCTTACCGGAAACTGCGGTCTCGTTTCGTTGGGGCATTCCGGCTTCATGATGGTGGGTGGCTACGCCATGGCCATCCTCACTCACTCAGCAGGGTTGCCCTTCTGGGCGGCTTTGCCTGTCGCCGGACTGGCTGCGGGTGCTATTGGTATCGTCTTTGGTTTACCCTCGTTGAGGGTCAAGGGTTTCTACCTGATCATGGCAACGGTGGCAGCCTACTTCATCATTCACTGGCTGATGCTGCAATTTCGGAGCATCACCGGAGGCACAGAGGGTCTATCGGTGCCGCCAGCCGACCTATTCGGTTGGTCGCTCAGGCCCAAAGCCAACTATTTCTATGTGGTCATGGTCTTGGCCATACTTGCCACGATCGTGGCAAAGAACATCCTTCGTACCCGAGCCGGCCGGGCTTTTGTGGCCATTCGCGACAACGATCTGGCGGCCGAGGTGATGGGTGTCAACTTGTTCTCCTACAAACTACAGGCGTTCTTCATCGGCAACGTGTTCGCCGGTATCGCCGGCGCTCTGTCCGTTCAGTACTATTCATTCGCCAATGTGGAGCAGTTCCCGTTCTTTGATTCGGTGTGGTTACTGGGGATGCTGATCGTGGGGGGCATGGGCAGTGTCTCGGGTACCATCTATGGAGTGATAGCTATCAAGCTGCTACAGCAGTTGGCGGTCAAGTTGGGGCCGACGCTGTCCGAGATTGCGAATCCCCAAACCGCCACCGGGCTGAGTCTCATCCTGCCCAGTTTGGCAATCATCCTCTTTCTCATATTTGCTCCCCGTGGCGTCTCTCATATATGGGAACGTTTGAGGAATTACTATCAGGCTTGGCCCTACTAACGGTATTTACCGGGCAGCCGGATGAACGAACGGTCTGCAAAAGTCTCTCCAGGAGGTGCGGTGATTCGATAGATCAAGGCATCGGTGCAGGGGCATTAAGTGGGGAAAACAAGTAAGAGGGGTAGAAGAAGTGATGAAGAGATACTGGGTTCTAAGCCTGCTCGTTATCGTTCTTTTGGCGCTCCCCTTGATGGTGGCGTGTGGCGACGACGAGACAGACACCACGACTACCGCCGCCGTCACCACGACGGCCGGCAGCACCGACACCACAGCCGGAGGTTCAAGCACGACGGCTGCGACAACTCCTACTACTGTCGGTGAGCCTGTCACTCTCTACGTGGGCGGCACTTTCGCGCTCACCGGCGCATATGCTGAAGACTGTGCCGCCATTCTGGCCGGCTTTCAGGATTACGTCGCGTATGTGAACGAAAACCATATCATCGCGCCATGGTATACCGACAAGACCATCCCGGAGAACATCACATTCGAGCTCTTGTGGGCCGATGACGCCTTGGCTGCCGACAAGACCCTGAGTATCTACGAGGACTTCAAGTCGCAGGGTCTTCTGGTGCAGAGGGTCAGCGGTTCTCCAGAAGGCTTGGCATTGAAGGACTTTCTTATAGCGGACAATATCGGTGCTACCAGCCAGTCCACGACGGCCGCTTATCTCCAGCCGCCGGGCAACATCTTCCTGAACGCTCCTGTGTACAGTGACGAGATGGCCGCGATGGCCGAGTGGTTCTTGGAGAGCTGGACCGGCACCGAGAAGCCGAAGATCGCCTATCTGACTGCTGATGCTGCTCTCGGCCGTTCTATTGATCACCCCGAACTGCAGGCTTATCTGGAAGAACTCGGCTACGAGTTCGCGGGTGCCCAGTTCGTGGATCTGGTTCCCAAAGCCGCTCCTACCACCCAGCTTGCTTGGCTGAAGGACAACGGCGTTGATCTGGCCGTGGGTTGTATGGTCAACCCGGGTAGCCAGCCGACGATCAAAGAAGCCGTGCGTCTGGGCATGGGCACCAATCAGG
>CAZOJR010000101.1:0-7452 GCA_964580165.1 uncultured Gaiellales bacterium | reverse complement strand
TCCGTCGCCGGCGGAGTCTCCATGGTGACGGAAAACGTCTTCGAAAACCGTTTTGGCTTTGTGGACGAGTTGATCCGATTGGATGCCGACATCCGGGTGGATGGCAACCACGCGGTTGTCACCGGAGGGCGGTCGCTCACCGGTGCCATTGTCCGTTGTCCCGACCTGCGGGCCGGCGCAGCTTTGGCCATAGCCGGTCTGGCGGCCGAAGGAACCACTGAACTCCGGGACATCTATCATATCGACCGGGGTTACGAGCGTTTCGAGGAAAAGCTGCAGATTCTGGGCGCCGAGGTGGACAGAGTGAAGGTGGAGCCGGGCCCCTGCAAGTAGTCTGGGGTTTGGCCTGGCCGGAGGTCCGCGCTACAATCCCTCAGCTGTTCGTGAGGGGAGTAAGCCACTGAACGATAAGCCTTACACCGTTTATACGGTAGAGAAGTTGAAAAAGCGCCGGATTCGCCGGGTGCTGCTGTGGTCGGTCACCGGATTGGTCATTCTGCTCCTCGGTGTGGTTGGAGGGTCGTACCTCTGGCTCAGTTGCCAGGTGGCAGATACGCATCCCACCGATTCCAGCTTCGCCGACGTTCTTACCTCGGCACCCGAAGACGCCATCGGAACGCCGACCGGCATGGATATCCTCGTTCTTGGCTGTGACAGGCATCCGGACGAATCGGGCGAAGGGGTTCGTTCGGATACTCTAATGCTGGTACACGCCGATCCTGAGAAGAACTATCTGTCGGTCCTGTCCTTGCCGCGGGATCTGCGCGTCGAGGTGCCCGGCTATGACGGTTTCCACAAGTTGAACGCCGCCTATTCCCTCGGGGGCAAGGAACTTGCCATCACGACGGTTGAGCAGCTGACAAAAGTCGACATCACGGAATACGTAGAGGTGGATTTCCAGGCATTCAGTGATATGACCGATGCTCTGGGCGGTGTCTATGTCGACGTTGATCGCCGCTACTACAACGACGATGCCGACTCCGCCTATGAGCTCATCAAGATTTCACCCGGCTACCAGCTCTTGAACGGGGACGATGCTCTTGATTACGTGCGTTTCCGTCACGATCTCAACTATGACTTCGGGCGCATGGACAGGCAGCAGCGCTTTCTCGCCGCGCTTCGGGAACAGGCGATGGGCTGGAATCTGATTCTGGATCTTCCTGGAGTGGTAAACGCGGTCTTCGATAATCTGGTAACCACTCTTGATACCAATGAGATCATCGAACTCGCTTATTGGGGGGTTGCCCGGCTGAGCGGTGACCGGATCCGGCAGATCAGCGTAACCGGTGATATCCAGGAAATCGACGATACCTCATATGTCATCGCGGCGGATGGAACTGTGGAAGAGGCCGTGCAAGATCTGCTGACGCCGCCGTCCGCTGCGGGGACCGGGGACGACGGATCGTCCACCGTTACGACCGAGGCTGTCACTACTACTACCACGGCCATCGATGCCTCTGAGTTCACCACAAATCCGGATGCCATAGAGAACAGCCGTCTATGGAAGCAGTTTGCCGTCGCCGCGCCTTTCCAAGTGAGGGCCCCGGGCTATCTACCTGAGGGCTATGCGTATGTCGACCGTAATCCTACGACCGGAGGCTCGTACGACATCGCTGTTGGAGATGAGGTCGAGGCGGGTATCAAGATGGTCTACCAGTTGACCAGGGAAGGTGAGTCTCTCGACCAGTATATGGGCATTATGGAGACCAGTTGGCTCGAAGCTCCAGTGGCCGGCGAGGGCAAAGAAGTGGAGAACAACGGTATAACCTATACCATTGTGGGAACCAGCCACCACACTGATCATGTCTGGTGGATACAGGATGATGTCCTGTATTGGGTTTCTAACACTCTGTCGTATTACCTGAGTTCGACAGAACTCTTGAAGGTGGCCGAATCGATGATCGCTATACCGAGTGGAGCTGCGGACTGAGCGACAAGCCATACACTCTTTATGAGGTCGAAGGACGGTCCGGCAAACGGTGGAAGCGCGTTGTCATCTGGAGCATCGTCGGCCTGATCGTTCTGTTGCTGTGTGTTGCCGGTGGCTCCTACGCGTGGTTCCATGCGCAGGTTTCGGGTGCCAACGATCGTGTTACTCCTGAGATACGGGTGGCTCTTACCGATAAGCCGAGCAGCACGCTCGTGTCTGAAGTCGAAGTTCCAGAGTCTCCCTCGGCCATGAACCTCCTCATATTGGGGTCGGATCGTCGCGAGGGGGAGGAAGGTGAACCCAGCCGCTCCGATACCATCATCTTGGTGCATGTGGATCCCGACCAGGACTACCTCTCAGTTCTCTCGTTACCCCGGGATCTGCGGGTTGATGTGCCCGGTTATGGGCTCAACAAGATCAACTACGCTTTCGCGGCCGGTGGGGCGGCTCTCACTATACAGACGGTGGAGCAACTGACCGGCGTTGACATCAACCATTACTTGGAAGTCGATTTCAATGCATTCTGCGACATTACCGATGCCTTGGGCGGTGTGTACGTGGATGTCGACCAGCGATACTACAACGACAACCCGACATACGAACTGATCAACCTGGCGCCGGGCTACCAGCTCTTGAACGGGGACGACGCTCTTGACTACGTGCGCTTTCGCCACGATCTCAATCTGGATTTCGGGCGCATGGAAAGGCAGCAGACGTTCTTGAGCGCGATCAAGGAACAGGCAATGGGGTGGGATCTGCCCTTCAAGCTGCCGGGACTCGTCAGTTCTCTGTTCTCCAACATCACCACCGATCTATACGCCAACGACATACTGAAGCTGGCATATTGGGGCATCAATCTGGACGGGAGTCGCATCCGCCGCATCGCTCTTGTGGGGGATGCTCGTAACCTAGATGACGTTTCATATGTGTTTGTGGAGGACGATGAGTTGGTTGAGGCGGTGACCGACTTCCTCACGCCCCCGAGCACGAGTGGGACGGCGACCACCGCGAGTTCCAACTCTTCTACCACCACCACGTTGGCGGTAGCGCAAGACCTTGACGGAGTGGAGATCGATGTGCTGAACGCCAACGGCCGTGCGGGAGAGGCCGCCGCCGCGGGTGAATGGCTGAAAAGTCTGGGGGCGACCGTCGTAACGGTGGGCAACGCTGGCGGGTCGGCTGAGGAGACATCGGTGGAGTATCCCTCCGGCAAATCCGAACAGGCGGAGCAGGTGGCGGCCGTCTTGGGTGATGCACCGGTTGATCGCGATGACTCGGTTGTGCGGGTGACGGTTGTTCTGGGCGATGACTTTGCACTTCCTTCAGACTACGCTCTTCCTACAAGCCCCGACACCATCTCATCGGCTGGTGGTTGGAAGACAATTGCGCAGATGGTGCCTTTTGCGGTGAGGGCGCCAGCCTACCTGCCCGAGGGGTACAGTTTCGCCGAACGGATGCCGGCCGAGGGGGCGACATACGATATCAAGGTTGGCGGCGGGACCAAACCGGCCTTCACAATGCTGTATCACCTGAAGGAGAACGGCGAATGGACCGACCAGTACATGGGGATTACCGAGACTACATGGCTCGATGCGCCAGCTGCCGGTGAAGGGCGGGAAGTAAAACGGGATGGTATTACCTTTACCATCGTCGGAACCACCGGCAAGGTAGAGCGTATCTGGTGGAAGGCTGACGGCGTGCTCTACTGGGTCTCGAATACGCTCTTTCACCTGCTGAGCGAGAGTGAGCTGTTGGCGGTGGCTGAGTCTATGATCTACATCCCTGCCGAATGAGGGTTTTGGTCGGCCCGCGAATCGATCTGGAGCATGACCAGGCTGCGGTGGCGGTGGCGCGGGCTCTGGCTGGTCCCGGTGGGCCGGTCGTATCACTCCGAGATGTAGGCATAGGTACGCTGTCTCGCCCTTTGAGCCACGCGGAGGTAGTCCTGTTGCGGCAGGCGCTGACCGGTGGCTGCGAGTCTCCTTGCATGCGGACGGTGGTGGGCTATGTATGCCGGGGCCTTCGCTTGGGATGCTCGCGGGATGCCGATGTTGAGGGTGCCATGGAAGTTGTGGCCATAACCGATCATGCTAATCTGACCTGGCAATCGCCTTTGACTGGACCGAACGACGAGTCCGTCGGGCCCCGTTTCCCCAGCATGACCGGCGTCTACTCACCCGAGACTGTGTTGAGCCGTCTGGGGACGACCGAGGGTATCATAGCAGTGCGGGGAGTGGTGGCTGGAGTACATGATGACGGTGGGTCTACCGGCTATGAGGCTGAGGTGGCCATAACCCATGGTCACGTGGCGGTATCCTCGGAGTTGGTGCCGGTGGTTATCGTGGCGGCCCATCTTGGACTGCGCGTGGCTGCGGTGCTGGTGGCGTGAATATAGTGAAAAAGGAGTTGGTAGTGGTCGATCATGACGTCAAGGACACGTGCCTGGCAGGCGACGGAGTCCTCCGGATCGAGTGGGCGGAGAGGGAGATGCCGGTGCTTGCGCTTATCCGGCGGCGTTTCGCTGAAGAAAAGCCGTTGAAGGGCGTGCGTATAGGTGCTTGTTTGCATGTGACCAGCGAGACGGCCAGTCTCATGCGGACTCTGGCTGCGGGTGGGGCGCAGTTGTCGCTCTGTGCATCCAATCCCCTTTCAACGCAAGACGACGTGGCGGCGGCTCTTGTGGTCGAGTACGGCATTTCCACTTATGCCATCAAGGGTGAAGACCGTGACACCTACTACCGGCACATACATAGCGTAATCGACTCACATCCGCAGATCACCATGGATGACGGCGCTGATGTTGTAGGACTTCTCCACAGCGAGCGAGCCGACGCGGCTGCAGGTGTCATCGGAGGGACTGAGGAGACTACCACCGGAGTTATCCGTCTGAAGTCGTTGGAGCGTGACGGTGCTCTGTGCTACCCCATCGTGGCTGTGAACGAGGCCATGACCAAGCACATGTTCGACAATCGCTACGGTACGGGACAATCCACCCTGGATGGTGTCATCCGAGCCACTAACCGCATGATCGCGGGCAAGACAGTGGTCATCGCCGGATATGGATGGTGTGGCCGTGGCGTGGCTACGAGGGCGAAGGGCCATGGGGCCGATGTGGTTGTGTTGGAGGTCGATCCGTTGCGCGCACTTGAAGCACTCATGGATGGCTTCCGGGTCATGCCCATGGCGGAGGTGGCGCCTGTGGGCGATATCTTCATCACTGCCACCGGCGATATTCATGTAATCCGCAAAGAGCACTTCGAGGTAATGAAGGACGGGGCCATAGTGGCTAACACCGGGCACTTCAACGTCGAAATTGACATTCCGGCCTTGGAGGCCATGTCGGTGAGCCGTCGCCGGATACGGGAATTCGTTGAGGAATTCACGCTTGCGGACGGTAGGAACATATATCTCTTGGGTGACGGGCGGCTGATCAATCTGGCGGCCGCTGAAGGGCATCCGTCCAGTGTCATGGATATGAGTTTCGCGAATCAGGCCCTCGCGGCTGAGTACATGGTCAAGAATGCTGCAACCCTGGAGAAGCGTGTATACGATGTGCCGGCTGAGATCGATCAGGAGATTGCCAGGTTGAAGCTGGAATCTTTGGGGACGGGCATCGATGTTCTGACACCTGAGCAGGTGGAGTACTTGGCCAGTTGGAATATGGGGACCTAGATATGTCCACCGGCACCGGCCCGAGAGGGGATGCAGACGGCGCCGGCACGCCAAAAAGGGTTGCCGGCGTCGATAGCATACGTACTGTGGAGTGGCGGGATGGCGTAGTGGTTATGATCGACCAGCGCCGCCTGCCTCTCGAAGAAGTCTACCTCCACTGCCAAACCTGGGAAGAGGTGGCCGGTGCCATCTGCACAATGGCGGTACGCGGCGCTCCTGCCCTTGGTGTGGCTGCAGGTATGGGCATGGCGCTGGCGGCGCGGGCTGCACTGCGCGCCGCCACTGGCGCGTCAACTGCCGGCGCGCCAAATCAGTTTCGGGCGTTACTCCAAGATGCGTCGAAAGGCCTATTCGATACTCGTCCTACTGCTTATAACCTTCCCTGGGCACTGAAGGAGATGGAGTGTATCTGGTCGAGAGGCGATCTCTCTCCGGCCGAAGTTGTGGCGGAGATGGAGCGGCGCGCGATCGAGATCTACGAGGACGATCTGTCTTCGTGCAGGGCCATCGGAGAATATGGTGCCGGACTCATAGGGGGAGAACGACCCGTGATACTGACGCACTGCAACGCGGGAGCACTGGCTACGGCCGGTTACGGCACGGCCCTCGGGGTCATCAGATCCGTGCATGCCCGCAACCCCCGTCTGCATGTGCTGGCCGACGAGACCCGTCCTCTGTTGCAGGGAGCCCGGCTCACGGCCTGGGAGTTGACTCGGGAAGGCATTTCGATGGAGTTGATCACCGACAATATGGCGGGGTACTTCATGAGCCAAGGCTTGGTTACCCACGTGGTGGTGGGGGCCGACCGGATCGCCGCCAATGGTGACGTAGCCAACAAGATAGGTACATACTCCGTATCGGTGCTGGCGCGTGAGCATGGAGTGCCCTTCTATGTGGCAGCTCCCTTTTCCACGGTCGACCGTTCCTTGTCCGACGGGAGCGCCATCCCGATAGAGGAGCGGGCGGCGTCTGAAGTCACGGGTTTCGGCGATGTACGCTGGGCTCCGCAGGGAGTCCGGGTGCGCAACCCTGCCTTCGATGTGACGCCGGCCCGCAATGTGACCGCCATCATCACCGACCGGGGAGTAGCGTTCCCTCCATACAAAGAGAGTCTGGAGAGGCTGGAAGCCAAGAACCGGTAGGGTTTGTCTTTCTCTTGCCGGTGCGCCGGACGAGAGGACATTACCGGGAAGGAGGCAACATGAGGGTAATGATCATGGCCGCGGGTATAGGAACGAGATTGCGGCCTGTAACCGATCTTGTACCGAAACCGATGGCTCCTATCGTGAATAGGCCCGCTCTTTATCACATTCTGCGGCTTCTCCACCGTCATGGTCTCCAAGAGGTGGTCATCAATCTGCATCATCTTCCCGATGCCATCACCTCCTATCTTGGCGATGGATCCGGACTGGGCATGCAAATCCGGTATTCATACGAGCCCGAATTGTTGGGCACGGCCGGGGGGGTCAAGAACAACTCCGAATTTCTCCACTCCGGCACCTTCTTGGTGATTAGCGGCGACGCGCTCACTGACATCGATATCACCGGACTTATCGGCGCACACCGGCGCAATGGTTCCATCGCGACCATAGCCGTCAAAGAGGTCGCTGACCCCACTCTCTTCGGAGTTGTCGTCACCAACGACGAAGGAAGGGTCATGGGGTTCCAGGAGAAGCCCTCGCTGGAAGAAGCGCGCTCCCGCCTGTGTAACTGTGGAATATACGTATTCGAGCCAGAGATCCTATCTCATATATTGCCCGGTCAGTTCGATGACTTCGGGCGCAGGGTCTTCCCCGATCTCTTGCGTCGGGGCATTCCATTTCACGCCCACACCGTGGGAGGCTACTGGA
>CAZOJR010000100.1:7248-7527 GCA_964580165.1 uncultured Gaiellales bacterium | reverse complement strand
CGGTGAGTTCTACGGCCACTTGACCATCGAGAAGCTGGACATGCTCCTCGACAGCATCGATGAGCAGACGCGCGCGAATAACGGCGCAAAAGCCTGCAATGCCCCCGTATCACTACCTGAAGCGAGCCTCTCGTGAACCACAGCCTGCTCATCGACCCATGCTGTCCGCGCTGTACTCACTCCCCAGGACAACCCTGCGCCGATCTGATCGCCTGTATCGAGAACGGGCCACTCTGTCACGAAGACCAGCAGTGTCACGCCGAACGGGCGGCCCGCCTG
>CAZOJR010000100.1:3389-7238 GCA_964580165.1 uncultured Gaiellales bacterium | reverse complement strand
TCTTCGTAGGCGCCGGCACGTGCGGCCGCGCCAACGGCGCGGCCCGCTTCATCGAAAAAACCAGGTCGTACTTGGAAAGCCGCTCTCTTCCGGTCACGCTGGTCGAGGTGGGCTGTGTCGGTTTCTGCCAGCGCGAACTATTTGTGGATCTGCAGAACGGACCCGGCCTTCGCCTCTCATACTGCGATCTGAGCCCCGAGACCGCCGGCGAATTTCTCGAGGCGATCTTCGAGAAGAATGATCTGCGTAATCGTTTTCTCTACGGCCGTTACGGCGAAGCGCCGGGTTTCGACGACGTACCTCTGGTAGCAGAAACACCATTCTTTAGCCATCAAAACCGAGTGGTTCTAGACAACTGCGGCCTGATCGACCCGGCCTCGCTCGATGCCGCCTTGGCCGCCGGCGGCTTCGCCGCCGCGGCCAAGGCGCTCACCACCATGACGCGCGAAGAAGTATGCGACATGGTAATCGAATCGGGGTTGCGCGGCAGAGGCGGTGCCGGGTTCCCAACCGGCCAGAAATGGAAAGTGGCACTCACCACCGCCGCTGGCCAGAAGTATCTTATCTGCAACGCCGACGAGGGCGACCCAGGTGCCTTCATGGACCGGGCCATCCTTGAAGGCGACCCCTTCAGAGTGATCGAGGGCATGCTCATCGCCGCATATTCCATAGGGGCCACCAAGGCGTACATATACTGCCGGGCCGAATATCCCTTGGCAATCGAGCGCCTGCAGAACGCCATTGCCGAGTGCCGCAAAGCCGGGCTGCTCGGCACCAATATTCTCGGCAGCCTCACCGATCTCGATATAACCATCAAACAGGGCGCAGGTGCCTTTGTCTGCGGTGAAGAGACGGCAATCCTGGCCAGCATTGAAGGCGGACGGGGAATGCCCCGGCCGCGACCGCCGTACCCGGCGGTCGCCGGCCTTCACAGCATGCCGACCGTTCTCAATAACGTCGAAACTCTTGCCAACATACCGGGCATCATCCGTAATGGCCCGGTCTGGTTCCGCGAACTGGGTATCGGCGATGCAGCCGGTACGAAGGTCTTTGCCCTAAGCGGCCGCGTGCAGAACACCGGACTGGTGGAGGTACCGGTGGGTATCCCGCTCCGGAAGATTGTCTACACTATCGGTGGAGGTGCGCCCGAGGGTCATCAGATCAAAGCAGTACAGATCGGAGGCCCAAGCGGAGGCTGCATCCCGGACGCATATCTCGATGTGCCTACCGACTACGGCAAGCTGCAAGAGCTGGGCGCCATGATGGGCTCGGGCGGGATGGTCGTTATGGACGAGCGCAGCTGTATGGTCGACGTGGCCAAGTACTTCATGGAGTTCATCCGGAATGAATCATGTGGCAAGTGCACTCCTTGTCGAGAAGGCACAACCCGCATGCATGAGATCTTGACGGCCCTCACCGAACGCCCAGCCGGAGATGAAATCCGCCGGCTCGAGCGCTTTCGTGGGTTGCTGCACCTTGAAGAACTGGCAGAGACCATAAAGGCTACCTCCCTCTGTGGCCTGGGTCAGTCGGCAGCCAATCCCGTACTTTCAACCCTTCGCTTCTTCCGCGACGAGTACGAGGCGCACATCATGGAAGACCGGTGCCCAGCGGGAGTCTGCCAGGGACTACGCACCTACGCCATCGACATCGCAACGTGCGTTGGTTGTATGGCCTGCAAGAAGGTCTGCCCGTCCGGCGCCATTGTCGGCGAACGCAAACAGGCCCACTACATCATCGTCGACCG
Source organism: uncultured Gaiellales bacterium (assembly GCA_964580165.1). Classification (GTDB taxonomy): domain Bacteria; phylum Actinomycetota; class Thermoleophilia; order RBG-16-64-13; family RBG-16-64-13; genus RBG-16-64-13. Next base: position 5,491 of record CAZOJR010000100.1, on the reverse strand, counting down.
CTGCATCGGCTGCAGTGCCTGCGTCGACACCTGCCCTAAGCACTCAATCTCCCTCATCGTCTGAGAGGTCACCGTGAGCATCACCATCAATGGTAGACAACTCCAATTCAAGCCAGGCGAGACTGTGCTCCAGATCGCGCGCCGGGCCGGTATAGAAATCCCACACTTATGCTCCCTTGACTGGGCTCCATCGCCAACGGCATCATGCCGCCTCTGTGTAGTTGAAGTCGATGGGTCACCAAAACTCCAAACCAGCTGCACTCTTCTCGCCACCGACGGCATGACCGTTCACACACATACACCCCGGATATTGAAAGCCCGCCGCGCCATCGTCGAACTGATGGTGGCCAACCATCCGCCGGACTGCCTGGTTTGCCACCGCTCGGGAACATGTGAGTTAGCCGAACTCGCTCGGGAGTTGGGGGCTCGTCCCAATCAGTATGTGGGTATGAAGAAGAACCAGCTCCTTGACATCTCCTCACCCGCAATCTGGCGTGACCCCAACAAGTGCGTCCTTTGCGGGCGCTGCGTGACCATGTGCCACGAAGTCCAGGGGGTTGGAGCAATCGATTTCATCGGCAGGGGGTTCCGCACACAGGTGGGACCGGGATTCTATGCAGGTATCAACGTCTCCGGCTGCACCTACTGCGGCCAGTGCGTACGAGTTTGCCCCACCGCCGCCCTGATGGAACACAGCCAGGTTGACGCAGTGGTGGCAGAACTGGGTGACCCGGAGACAGTGGTCGTGGCCCAAATCGCGCCGGCGGTTCCCGCCACACTGGCGGCCGGACGGACCAGGCCTCCCGGCGTGACCGTCATGCTGGAACACATGGCGGCCGCGTTGAAGCGAATCGGCTTCTCGGCGGTGTTCGACACAGCCTTTTCGGCCGACGTGACCATCATGGAAGAGGCTGCCGAGTTCGTCGAGCGTCTGCAGGGGAATGGGGTTCTCCCCATGTTCACCAGTTGTTCCCCAGCATGGATCAACTACGTCGAGTTACACCGGCCCGATCTGATACCCCACCTATCCACCTGCAAATCACCCCAACAGATGGCCGGGGCTCTCATCAAAGAGATCTACCCCAGATTTGCTGGCCTCGAGAATAAGCGCCTTGTACTCGTCTCGATCATGCCGTGTACGGCCAAAAAATACGAAGCTCACGACTTGGGCGATGTAGATTATGTGCTGACCACACGAGAACTCGATACACTCTGGGATCGATTCGGTATCGACTTCGATAGCTTTGACGAGCGGCTTCCATTGGATCCGCCGTTCGCCGAAGCGACAGGCGCCGCACGCCTCTTCGCAAGTACCGGCGGGGTTATGGAGGCGGCCGTAAGGACCGCGGCGACCTTGGTTGGTGCCGAGGCACCTGCAGGCCCGCTCACCGAAGCTCGCGGTCTCGACGGGATCAAGTGCTTCACGCTCAACGTAAGCGATACCACTCTCAATCTGGCGGTAGTGAACGGGCTGGGACGCATACGACCCCTGTTAGACCAACCAACATTTTCTGGTATGCACTTTGTAGAAGTGATGTCCTGCCCGGGCGGCTGTGCCGGCGGAGGAGGCCAACCTTATGGAAGTGAACTCAGGGATCTACGCAAACGTTTGGACCGCATCTACGACGCCGACGCGCAGGCCGAGATCCGCTCGTCGCATGAAAATAGAAGCGTGGCGGCACTGTACGAAGAGTACCTGGGCAAGCCTCTGAGCGAGGTATCCCACCATCTGCTTCATCGTACCTACACCGACCGTAGCGCTACCGTGCACAACACGAGCGAAGTCCAGAACCGCGAAGCTGTACATACGGCCACCGTCTAATCGAGGACTGATGGAAGGCGTCATCAACACCATCAAGCAAAACTGCCGCCGGTGCTACACATGCGTTCGCGACTGCCCGGCCAAGGCCATCCGCATTGAAGACGGCCAAGCCTCCGTGGTCGCCGAGCGCTGCATCAGCTGCGGCAACTGCACCATGGTCTGCTCGCAAGGAGCCAAGGCATACAAGAGCGGCGTAGAGAACGTTTTTACCCTTTTGGACAGCAGCATTACGGCGGCGCTGGTTGCTCCCTCATTTCCGGTCGGCTTTGCTATCCCACCG
>CAZOJR010000100.1:0-3379 GCA_964580165.1 uncultured Gaiellales bacterium | reverse complement strand
TTCGCCTACGTGGTCGAGGTGGCATATGGTGCCGATCTCGTCAACCAAGCATGCAACGAGTACCTGCAGGAACACCCAGGAGGAATTCACATCAGTAGTGCCTGCCCGGCCGTGGTGGAGTATGTGCGCAAGTATCACCCAGAACTGGCCGGCCGCATCATGCCGATTGTGTCTCCTATGGTGGCCACAGCCCTAGCAGTCAAGAAGCGATACGGCGACGATGTGCGTTGCGTGTTCATCGGCCCCTGCGTGGCTAAGAAGGCAGAGATACTCGACCATGAGGTGGCAGGGACCGTTGATGAGGTCCTGACTCTCGCCGAGTTGCAGAGAGTGTTTGACGCTCGGGGAATCGACCCGGCGTACGCCCCAGAAGGCGAATTCGACCCTCCCTATGCGGGTATGGCGCGGATTTACCCCATTCCCGGAGGTTTGTTGGAAAGCGCGGGCATAGGCGACGGCATGCTGGATCCCAGGCTGATTGTAGTGAGCGGCAAGGACGAGACGGTCGAGACCTTGGCCGGGCTACCAAACGAAGAAGTCGAAGAAACCCTCCTCGTGGAGGCGCTTATGTGCAACGGCTGCTACTCGGGACCGGGCGTGGAGAGCGACGAGCCCGCTATGCTCCGCAGGCGCAGAGTAACCGAGTTTGCAGCGAACAGTCTGCGCCGCCAGGACGAAGGTGCACTGCCACCGCACGAGCCGGACACGCAACGCCTATGCCTCTCTCGCCGGTTTGAACCAAACGACCAGCGATCCCAAGGGCCGACCGAGGACGAGATACGCGAGATCCTCAGCCGCACCAACAAATTCTTCCCCGAAGACGAGTTGAACTGTGGTGCCTGTGGATATCCAACCTGTCGAGCCAAGGCAATCGCCGTATATGAAGGAATGGCCGAAGAGGCCATGTGCCTACCTTTTATCATCGATCAATCTGAGCGAGTCTGCAACGAGTTGAACGTACCGTGGAACAACCTGCGCGATGTCCACCGTCATCTCATCAACAGCGAAAAACTAGCCTCAATGGGGCAGATGGCGGCCGGGGTGGCGCACGAGCTGAACAATCCTTTGAGCACCATCCTGCTCTACGCCCACATCCTGCAGCGCAAGCTGAAGGACAGAGACGATCTCGACCACGATCTCAAGTTGATGGCAGAAGAGTCCGAGCGGTGTAAGAAAATCATCGGTAACCTGCTCGACTTTGCCCGTCAGAGCCGAGTTAAGATCGAAACGGTGTCGATCGAGGAGTTGGTCACCGCAGCCGCGGATGCAGCAGCGTGCAACCTGCCTCCCGGACCCGAGCATGAAGTGGACATCGTGGTCGACGTGACCCCAGGCCTGCAGGCAGACCTCGACCGCGACCAGATGACTCAAGTGCTGGTGAACCTCATCAAGAATGGGGTTGAGGCTATGGAAGGCCGGGTGGGTTTCGTCCGTGTGTCTGCCAGCGTGATGCCCGATACCGACAGGGTGCGGTTCAGCGTATCCGATCAAGGCAACGGCATCCCTGCGGGAGCTAAAGACAAGGTCTTTCAGCCCTTCTTTACCACTAAGAGCATAGGCAAGGGAACCGGCCTCGGACTTCCCATTTCGTACGGCATTGTCAAGATGCACAACGGCAACATCTGGTTCGATTCTGAGCCGGGTGTTGGTACTACCTTCCACGTAGAGATCCCCATGACCTGCGCCGATGGCGAAAGGAGTTCCAGATGAGTCCTTCTTGGGACATACTGTTCGTGGACGACGACCGGGACTTCCTCGACGCCCAAGCCGCATTCTTCAGCGGCCGCGGACACACCGTACACACGGCCGAAAACAGTCAGGAAGCCCTGGACTACCTCCAAACAGCCACACCCGACATCATCTTCATCGATCTGATGATGGAGCGCTATGACAGCGGCTTCCGGCTCGCCTACGAAATCCGTAAGCACGACCACCTCAACGGTACCCCTCTCGTAATGCTGAGTGGCGTGGCGCGGGAAACCGGCGAGCGCTTCGACCAGGAAGGCCCGGGCCTTCTGTCGTGGTCACGCCTTGACCGGTTCGTCGATAAGCCGGCGACGGGCAAACAACTGCTGGGACTAGCCGAAGAGCTGCTCGGAACTAAGGACTCCCCGGCTACCTGACGAGAGACCCAAGGGTGACCTCGGGAACTCAATTAGAGCCCAACATATTATCGACACCGACAACATAAGGAGGCCTGCCGTGGCATCTGCCCGCATTCTGGTGGTCGACGACGAATATGGTGTGCGTTCCGGCATCCGCCAGATTCTGGACCTCGAAGGATATGAGGTGGCGGAGGCGGCGACGGGAGAGGAAGCCCTGGTATTACTGCGCGAGCGAGAATTCGACGTAGCCCTTCTTGACTACCGGCTCCCCGATATCGATGGCCTCTCGATCCTACGGGCCATTAAGACAGACGGCCTGCAAATGATGACTTGCATGATAACGGCGTATGCCAACATCGACACAGCCATCGCCGCTACTCGCGAGGGAGTTGACTTCTTCCTGCCAAAGCCGTTCTTGCCCGACGACCTGCTCGGCGTGGTGGAGACCTTGGTCCGCCATAAGCAGGTTCGCTCAGAGGCGGACCGGCTACGGAAGGAGCACGAGGCGAGCCTGCTTGCGCTGGCTGAGGAAAAAACCCAGACTCATTCACTTATTTCTTCGCTACGCGACGCGGTACTGGTCGTCAATCGAGATGGCGATGTGGTGCTGGCCAACCGGGCTATGACGGCATTATTGGGGATGCCGGAATCCGAAGTGCTCCGCCGTCCGGCGGCTGTTCTTCTGCCGGAAGGCCCTCTTGCACCGCTGGCTGAGCAGCTCGCCGCTCCACAGAAAGATAGGGCAATCGGGCAACTCTCTCTCGGAGAGCGGAGTTACATGACCAGCATAGTCACCTTCAGAGCAGAAGATAGTACCGCCCTCGGACAGATCGTCACGCTCTCTGATATCTCCCAGGTCCGGCGTCTGGCGATGGAAAAGGAACGCTTCATTCGGACCATGGTCCATGAGCTGAAGTCGCCTTTGGGAGCAGTGCGAAGTCTCATCGAGGTGGCCACCGACAAGAGTCTGGGAGAGGACTTGGAAAGCTACCTGCCCATGTTGCGTCGCGCAGAGGACCGCATTGACAGCATGGTGCAATTGATTGGTGATCTGCTTTCGCTTTCACGCAGTGAACAGGCCCAAGGACAGGCCGAGCCGGAGCTGCTGCACGTTGAGCAGGCGGCAAGCGCGGTGCTGGAGCTACAGGCTGAACAACTTGCCGCCCGGCGAATTTCTGCGAGCATGGAAATGGAGCCCGGACTTCCTCCGGTCTTGGTGCCGCCCGATGATCTCAGTCTAATCCTCTCCAATCTCATCGGAAACGCTGTCAAGT
>CAZOJR010000099.1:0-7548 GCA_964580165.1 uncultured Gaiellales bacterium | reverse complement strand
CCGCCCCCGGGGCAAACCCATTCTGCGAAACCTGGATGGCGGTCTGATAACGATCTGACCCGCGAATAAGCTGGTACTCAGCCGCCAGGGCTCCGGCTGATGAGTTTCCGACTCCGGCCAATACCATGCCGGTCGCAGCCAGCATCACGACTCCAAACACGCGAAGGCACGTCCTCACCGAACGCGGCGAACACCAGCTGCCTACATCACGTCCGGCGGAAATCCAACTCCACCACGCGCACGACAACCCACCAAGGTTCCTCCTGCTTCCTCGACGCATGTTCCTTCTCCCTGTCCCTGTCTGAACGACGTCGGCCTATACTTGCCCGGAGCAGCAGGAAATCGAACACCTTTCCGAGCAGCCGCATGTTACCGGCCTTTTGGCAGCGGACCGAAACGCCGCCTCAGTTGACTGTCTCAGTTGACGAGTCCGGCAAATGATTCTATCGAGAGGAAAGCCGGGATTCTCTTCCGTTTTATCTCAAACACCATTGATGGTTCGAGAGAAGCCCCACGGTCTGTCGCCACAGCCATGACATACCCCGCCAGCCGGGTGGCCTCTTTAATCCCCTCGTCATAAGCTCCTCCAGGATAGCTCAAAGCATAAACAGGCCGTTCTAAAGTCTCAACAATGATCGAGCGTGACTCTGCCAACTCCGAACGAAGCCGCTCATGAGGAATGCCGGTAAGATCCGGGTGAGATACCGTGTGTGACTGCACTGCCATCCCCGCAGCGGCCATTTCCTCCAGCTGGTCCCAGTTCATCTGGCCCGGTTTGCCCACCGTCTTGGTGATCACGAAAAAAGTGGCTGTAAACCCATACTTCTTGAGCACGGGGAAAGCAACCTCATAGTTGTCCAAGCCACCGTCGTCGAATGTGAGTATCACCGGCCGTGACGGCAGTTCACGAAGACCGGCCATAGCGAGATATGCGTCGGCCAGGCTCACTGTGTGGTGCCCGTGGTCCGCCAGGAACTCCATTTCTTCTATGAAGTCAGGGGTGCGCACGGTAAGAGCGTCAGCGTACGGGCCCGCCGGAGGCGGTTCATCGTCGACGTAGTGATACATGAGTACGGGCACATCCACCTTCGTGGCATTTGCGGGCAGCGGACGGGAGAGCGCCTCCCGCTCGGCCTCCGAGTACGGACATGCTGCATTACCGTTTCGTACGCCAAAAGCGGCCTCGAGCCCAAGTGGAGCGGCGCTGGGTCCAACGGCCTGGGGTGCCGGCCGGGAAGAGAGTGCCAGCCCCACTCCGGCAAGTGTGCAGGCCACCAACAGAAGAACCGTCACGGCCGGCACGCGCGAGGTTCTCCCTTTGTATGCCATTAAGGAAGATCCGCCGTTCCGGCTCGCTTGAGATACGGATCACCCGCATGGAACCTGCGGGCAATATCAACATCTTCTCTGATGCGCCCGGCCAGCGTCTCAGCATCGCCAAAGATTCTCTGCGCCCGTATCCGTTCCAGGAAGTCCACAGCCAGATGCCGTCCATACAGATCACCACTGTAATCCAGCAGCAGCGTCTCGATCCGTACCTTTCTATCCGACTCGAAAGTGGGATTGGTGCCCACGCTCGTAACCGAGGGATATGTCTCACATCCATCAACGGTTGAGCGAGTCACGTACACGCCCAGCCTCGGCAGCGCCATCTCACGCGTGACAGAAAGATTTGCGGTGGGAGCATTCAGCGCCGCCGTTCCGCGTCCTGCGCCGGCCAGCACAGGTCCTTCGACCCTGTGAGGGCGACCCAGCAGACGAGCCGCCTCGCCAACGCGACCCTGCCGAAGAAGCTCCCTGATACGCGTGCTCGAGATGACCTCCCCGTCTTCCTGCACCAGTGAGACCGGCTGCACCTGGAAGCCGTGCTTACCGCCATAGTCGACAAGATCGGCTGCCGTCCCGGCGCCTCCACTGCCAAAGCGGAAATTCTCTCCCACAAATACTACGCGTGCCCCCAGACGGCTGGACAACACAGCAGCACAGAACGACTCGGGGGAGAGCCGCGCAAAATCACGGTCGAACCTAACCACCACCAATTCGTCTAAACCCAGTTCCTCGAGAAGCCGGCCCTTTTGTTCTATCGAGGTAAGCATCCTCGGAACTGTCCTCGGCCGGAGAACCGTCTCGGGATGGGGATAGAAGGTGACAGCCGCCGAAAGCGCTCCTAGCGTTGCGGCCTCACGAACCGCCCGGTTCAATATCCGTTGGTGCCCACGGTGAACTCCATCAAAGACACCTATGGCCACTACCCTCCCGCACGCCTCGGCCTGGTTCACCTGGTCAAGAGAGGAATAGATACGCACGGTTATATGTTCCTTCGCCGGTTCATAGAGTTCTTGGGAAGACCACTAAGGGCCGGCCGGCGTCGCCAATGCGCTCGTATATGCCTACCAGTCCCCCCGGTCCGTACACACCAAAGCGACCCGCCGGCAAATCGTGTAGCTTACCCCCGTTCGCGGCCAGCCGCGCTTCAACCTCCCCTACCTCGTGGCGAGGAAGAAATCCCAGAGCTTCCTCCAAGCTGAGTACTCCACGACCACCTTCTTCATACCGCTCCGGCGACAACTCGTCGAGAGCAAGCGCGTCATCTACCGAAAAATGCCCGATGCGGGTTCGCCGCAGTGAGGCCGCATACCCTCCCGTACCCGCTGCACGACCAATCCCTTCGGCTAGCGTTCGGACGTACGTGCCACTTCCTGTAAGGGCTAATAACCGGGCCGTCTGTGCCTCTTCGTCAAACTCGACCATGGTGAGATCGTAGACCATCACCTCTCGCTCCGGAGTCTCGGCCTCTTCACCCCTGTGCGCCTTCTTGTAAAGGGGTTCTCCTCCCACCTTGACCGCCGAGGTAAGCGGAACTCGCTGGCGAATACAGCCACGGAATCCATCCAGGGCAGTTACCACCCGTGCAGCATCCACTCTGCCCGGGAGACGTGTGATCTCACCGGTGGGATCGGCCGTGGTGGACACGGCACCGAACTGCACTGTGAGATCGTATTCTTTGGGCAGCCCCATCAACAAACTCGATATCCGTGTTGCGCAACCTATCATGACCAGCAACAAGCCGCTCGCGAACGGGTCGAGCGTGCCCGAATGGCCGACCCGCTCTTTCAACCCACGGCGAGCGACACGTACCACATCGAAGCTGGTCGGACCGGCGGGCTTGTCGACCAAGACCACGCACACCGTCATAACCACCAACCCATCGTCGTCATAGAAGCGTCCTGAGCTCGGCCTCGATCCAGTTCAGAACGGCCTCCACGTTTTCGTCACTGGTGAAACCAGCCGCCCGCGGGTGTCCACCGCCCCCTTGCTTGTGGGCGAGTTCCGCCACGTTCAGCGACCCATCGGTAGATCGTAGACTCACTTTAGTGCGTCCCGAGCCGTTACTCAGTCTCTCTCGAACCAAAGCGGCCAGCCTCACGCCGTGTATGCGACGCAGTATGTCAATGATGCCCTCGGCATGACCTTCGTCTGCTCCGGACTGTGCAAAGTCATCTCCGGCGAGCCATGAAACAGCAAGTGCGCCATCCAAACGGATCTCCAAGTGACGAAGAGCACGTTCCAGCAACATGAGCTTCGGTAAGGGAGTGCTCTCGTATACCTGCCGGTAGATCCACGCCACATCCACCCCGGCTTCCTGCAACTCCGCCGCCATGCGATGGGCCTCGGCTGTGGTGTTGGAGTACTGGAAGCGTCCGGTGTCGGTCACCAGACCCACATATAACGCCATGGCAATTTCTGGATCTACCGGGAAGTCTCCTGATTTGAAAATCTTGTACAGGATGGCTGTTGTGGACGGCGCATCAGGATCAACGAGATTCAGCTCTCCGTATCCTGGGTTATCTCCATGATGGTCGATGTTGATCCGGATCGCGTTCTCCGGAAATCGATGCGAATTGGAGCGAAGTAGCGAAGCACAGTCGAAGAAATAGACCGTAGTCTCCGGTTCTACTGATAGCGGAGCCCCTCGTAAGACATTTTCTCCCAATCCAGGCAAGAAGAGGTATTCCGAAGGAAACGCGCCCTCACCGGGGATATAGGCCTTGCATGGTATTCCCAGCCGTTCACACATGAGTACGAAAGCCGAAAGGCAACCCAAAGCGTCGCCGTCAGGTGCTTCGTGCGATACCGCCAGAACCCGAGTCTCTCCGGCAAGCCGCTCAGCTACCTCGGCAACCGTGACGGCGCGCGCCTTTGCCGGCGCCGTCATTCGCCGGCCTCCCCGGCAGATGAGTCTCCCCGGCCCCCAGATTGCCGGCCAGCCATGTCTTCCCCGGAAATCTCGAGCGCCTCTTCGTGCTCTGGGCCCAACTCGCCGGCACCTCCCGACTTCAGGAGTGCCTGGATGCGCATCCCCCGATCAACGCTGATATCGTAGACAAACTCCAACATCGGGGTACGTTTGAGAGTCAACTCGTCGCTAATGAGTCGCTGCAAATACGGCCGAGCCGCGCGGAGGCCCTCAAGAGTGGCGTCCTTTTCCTCTTGTTTCCCATAAACCGACACGAACACTTTGGCATGCGAAAGGTCGGGTGTCGTATCCACCCCGGTCAGAGTTACGAAACCAATGCGGGGATCTTTGAGCTCCTGGGAAAGAGCTGTCCCGATAATCTCTTTGATCGCCTCGTTAACCCGGCGCATACGGTATGAAGCCACATTACGCATCCACTTCCACCACCTCGGTCTCGCAAGAAATCAACACCCATTCTTGCGAATCCAGATACGCTCTGATCCGTCCAAAGGTTTCCTCCAACACCTGCAAATCCGACGAAGCCACAGCCAAGACCAGCCGTGACCTCTGCCATAGGTCCTGATGCCCTACCTCCGCGAACGACGCTCCGTGCCGCCGGACAACCTGGTCCCGGATACGTCGCAAATACATGCGCTTGCCCTTGAGAGAGCCGTTCTCGGGGAAGTGCAGCTCGGCCGTGAGAATGCCGACGAAACCCTTGCTGCTCCTATTGTGTACGGGCAACTTCCTTGATCTCATAGGCTTCGATAACGTCACCCTCGTGGATATCATCGAAGCCGTCGACATGGAGACCACACTCGTAGCCGGCCGACACTTCCCGAGCGTCGTCGGCAAAACGTTTCAGTGATCCAATCGTACCCTCATGGACAATAGCCCCATCGCGAAGCACACGGACCTTGCCAGATCGAACGATCTTACCGCTCTGCACATAGCAGCCGGCGATCGTGCCGATTCGTGAGGCATGAAAGACCTGCCGCACTTCTGCTGTCCCGAGGTCTGCTTCCACATGTTCGGGCTCGAGCATGCCAACCAGGGCTGCTTCCACTTCCTCGATGGCCTTGTAGATAACGCGGTAAGTACGCACATCGACCTGTTCCTGCTCGGCGAGGGCCTTGGCAGCCACAGAAGGTCTTACGTTGAACCCGATAACCACCGCCTTGGATGCCGATGCCAGCATCACGTCAGATTCGTTGATCCCACCCACCCCGGCATATACCACTTCAACCTTGACCTCAGGATGTGTGATATTTCGCAGGGCTTCTTCGAGCGCCTCGACAGACCCGCCTACATCGCCCTTGATGACAAGAGGCAGCTCTTTGACGCGGCCTTCTTTGATCCGGCGATAGAACTCATCCAGGCTGCTGGCTCCACCACGGCTTTTGGCCAACTGCTCCTGCCGTAGGCGAGCCGTACGCTGTTCGGCCCTCTGGCGCGCTTCTCTCTCGTCCTTCGCGACCGTGACGAAGTCACCGGCCGAAGGCAGCGTGTTGAAGCCCAGTATCTGCGCCGGCACCGAAGGCCCTGCCTTGACAATGGAGTTGCCCATGAAGTCAAACATGGCTTTCACTTTTCCATACGCCTCGCCACTCACCAGGGCGTCACCAACCGTCAGAATGCCGCGCTGCACCAGTACAGTGGCCACCGGTCCCCTGCCCACATCGAGCTGAGCCTCAATGACCACCCCAGAAGCCGACACCTTAGCGTTGGCCGTCAATTCCTGAACTTCAGCGACCAGGAGGATCATGTCCATCAGTTCATCAAGGTTGAGTTTCTGCTTCGCGGACACTTCGACGACAACAGTGTCGCCGCCCCATGCCTCCGGAACCAGTCCCTCGTCGGCCAACTGCTTCTTCACCATATCGGGATTGGCGTCCGGCAGGTCCATCTTGTTGATGGCCACGACGATCGGAACCTCGGCGGCCTTCGCATGGCTTATGGCCTCCAGCGTCTGGGGCATAACCCCATCGTTGGCCGCGACAACAATGACCGCTATATCAGTGGACTTGGCTCCACGGGCACGCATGGCTGTGAAGGCCTCGTGTCCTGGCGTGTCGAGGAATGTGACCTTTTTCCCGCTATGGGTAACCTGGTAGGCACCAATGTGCTGAGTAATTCCTCCGGCCTCGCTCTTCACTACTTCGGTCTCGCGGATAGCATCAAGCAATGACGTCTTGCCGTGGTCTACGTGCCCCATTATCGTGACAACGGGCGCCCGCGGGCTCAGGTCGGCAGGATCGTCCACAAAGACCTCGGGACCTTCTTTTTCCTCTTCGGCGTGCTCGATCTCCACCTGGCGCTCGAACTCCTCAGCCAAGATGGCTACGGCGTCGTCGGAGAGCGACTGGGTGATGGTCACCATCTCCCCGAGCTTCAGAAGAGTCTTGATCAACTCTCCCGCCCCCAGATCGAGGGCTTCACTGAGATCTTTGACGCTGGCTCCGCTCTTCACCTTCACCGGCGACTCGGTGCCGGGAGGAGCTTTCTTTTTCGGCACAGGCTTCTCCGCCTCGCCAACCACCCCACCCCGGCGATCACGCGGACCGCCTCTACTGCCTTTCCGTCCAGCCTGGGAATCGATGATCACCCGGCGTTTGGCCGGCCGGTCATCCCCACGTCGTACCCGCGCCCCGGCAACCGGACGGGTTGGGCCCACCAATCCCGTGGCCTCCGCCGCCTCGACCCAAATATCAGGGATAGGCATCGAGGCGCTCCGCGGAGATTTTTCGCGCCGTTCTCCGTTGTCACGTACCCCTGCGGGCCCCCGCGGACGCACGCCGCTTTGAGGCGCAGGATGTGGCCCCGGTCCTTTTGGACCTGACTCGACGGATTCCGGCGGAACCACCTTAGGCGGAGCCGCCGCAGCGGCCTTACGTGCCGCTTCAGCCTTAGCCGCTTTTTCGGCCTGAATGCGTGCCAGTTCTTCCTTGCTGACCACGTTGCCGGAGGGCTTCACCCCTTTCCTCAATGGGACTCCAGGTCCGACAACAGTAGGCATATCCTCAAGCCGTGGACCGCGCCCCCGCGGACGCATGGGCTTCCGAAGAGGCGGACGGGTTCCTTCGGGACGAGTTCCTTCGGGGTGAGATCCTTCTGGCTTGGAAGTTTCCGGACGAGATCCTTCTTGACGCCCTGGGCGAGCCCCCCGGCTCCGGTCGTCCGGCGAAGATCCGGTAGGTCGTGAACCCATCTCCGACCGGCCCCGCGCCTCCGTACGCCCGGTCGGGCGTACACCCTCGACAGGCTTTTTGGCAGCAACAGGCGTCACTGCAGCTGAATCGGCTACTGCCACG
>CAZOJR010000098.1:6893-7619 GCA_964580165.1 uncultured Gaiellales bacterium | reverse complement strand
CAGTGCCTCCGCCAGAACCTCATCTGGAACGTTCAATCCCCACACGGGCCTGCCGATCTCTCGCAATCCTACGAAGCCTGTGGAACCCGCGGTAACCTTCTTGTCGCGGGTCATAGCCGCGCGCAGTACTTCAAATGGAGGCAGATGAACCGAAATAGGCAGGCCGAAGCGCAGGAGTAACTCACGGGTACGCTCCCTGACAGAGATATCGAGATTTAGAATAGTCTCGCTCACCGCCAGTGCGACCAGAAGACCGAGAGCGACCGCATGTCCGTGACCAAGCGAACCATAGCCTTCTGTCACCTCGAGTGCATGTGCGATCGTGTGTCCTAGATTGAGTGTCGCCCGGCGACCCTTCTCTCGCTCGTCTTCTTCCGCAACGACAGCCTTGAAACTGATGTTCCTCTTTGAGATTTCCGAGAGATTATCGATGTCGCGGCTGGCCACCGCTAAGGCGGAGGCCTCCAGAGCGGAGAAAGCCGCAGGCGATGTCAATAGCGCGTGTTTAACCACTTCCCCTAGACCGTTTGAGTATTCACCGGCGGGAAGAGTTGTCAGCGTTTCCGGATCTATGACCACCAAATCGGGCTGATAGAAGGCTCCCACTAGGTTCTTGCCCGCGGCCAGATTGATGGCTGTCTTGCCTCCAACGCTCGAATCTACTTGGGCGAGGAGACTGGTGGGTACCTGCCACAGCGAGACGCCTCTCTGGTAGGTGGCAGCCGC
>CAZOJR010000098.1:0-6883 GCA_964580165.1 uncultured Gaiellales bacterium | reverse complement strand
TCCGAGTTAATAGTCACGACTGCACCTGTCTCAGTAGCCTTCCGCAAATAGCTTTGGTTGCTGGTACTCTGTTCCATACTAGTCACATCGATTATTGCTACCACATCAGTCAACGCAACCACTACATCGTCCCGGCGTGCGCCCCTCTGGGCCAGCCAGTTCCAGCATATAGCGAGCGTCTGCGCACTCTTGCTCGTCTCTCCTGGCTCGACTACCAGCAGCCGGTCTTCATTTTCACACCCGAGGATTGAAAGCACGCGTTTGCCCCAGCAGTGCATGACATTCACGTCGGTGACGACAAATAGGCGCGAGCCCGACTCGCGGGTGAATTGCGCACGGCCCTCAAGTACGGCCAGCGCACCTGTACCTCCAATGATGAGCGATGACCGCTGTGTGGAAGACAACTTTCTACCCCACAGTTCGCCCCATCTGTCGCCCGCCGCCACAACCATATCCACAATGTCCTGGGCGAGTTCGTCCACTCCTCTTTGGTGCACCGGCACAACCCAATCGGAGATCTGTTCGTACATATCTCGCCGGCGCGCCCAGAGCGCGCTGAAGGTATTACGCTCAACCGCCAAGGGCCGACCGCTGCCCTCAACACGGGCCCATGCATCTTCCGCACTCACATCCAAGAACACGACACCTCGGCGCTCACGGAGCATTTCGGCCGCCCGAGCGCTCTCTAGCGTGCCACCGCCCAAAGCGAGCACCAAGCCGCACTCACCTTTATGAGCCAGTGCTCCGGCAAGGAGTTCGCATTCTATTGCCCGAAAGGCGGCTTCTCCCTCGGTTGCGAAAAAATCAGATATGCTGCCGTTTGCCGACCTTGCGAACTCTTCGTCGAGGTCCACAAACCGCCAGCCCAGCCTATTGGCTACTGCTCTGCCTACGGTCGTCTTGCCACTACCCATAAACCCTATCAGTGCAAGGAACGGCGCCACAAACCTCGTTCCTCCAAATCAGCCTCGTACGCGCGAACCGCTGCCAGGGACTGTTCCAGGCTATCTCCACCGAACTTGCGCAAGTAGGCTCCCGCGACGACTTGGGCCAGTACGGCCTCGCCGACGATCCTTGCCGCCGGTACAGCCGTGATGTCACTGCGCTCAACGTGAGCCGGTGTAGGCTGCATCGTGGCAACGTCCACAGAGTCCAGCGGTGTGGTGAGAGTCGGGATGGGTTTCATTGCGGCACGCAGGACCACCGGCATGCCGTTAGTCATTCCGCCCTCTAAACCGCCGGCACGGTTAGTCTCACGCTCGATCCAACGCAGCCGTCCTTCTTCCCGTAGCACCAAACGGTCATGGACTTTCGAACCTCTCCTCGCGGAATTCTCAAAGCCCGATCCAACCTCTACAGCCTTGATCGCAGGGATACTCCCCAAAGCGCCCATAAGACGGCCATCCAGCCGTTCTCCCAAAGTCGCGTATCCGCCGAGACCGGGACACACACCCCAGCACCAGATCTCTACACACCCTCCGAGTGACTCACCGTCGACTCGCGCCTGATCGATGGCGGCACACATTGCCCTGCCAGCCTCAGGATCATCGCACCCTACCGGAGAGGCCTCCGCCGCCTCCCAGTCGATCTCTTCGGGGTTGGCGAAATCGGCAATCCTCGCCGTAACGACCTCACCGATGCGCAACACGCGCGATCGCACGGTCGCGCCGAACTCCGCCAAAAGACGCTTGCATACCGCGCCCGCCGCCACTTGATTGAGTGTTTCCCGTGCGCTGGCCCGCTCCAAGACGTTACGGACGTCTCTGTGGCCAAATTTCGCCAGTCCCGCAAGGTCGGCATGCCCAGGCCGGGGCACCGTGACCATGGAAGTGTCGCTGGGGGCCGCTCCCTCCTCCGGTTCCTCGGGCGACATTGCGTCCAGCCAATGTGTGTGGTCTTCGTTCTCCACGAGGATGCATATGGGGCTGCCCAGCGTGCGGCCATGCCGGACTCCGGCCGCGAATCTGCACTGGTCGCTCTCCATGGACATCCGCGCCCCTCGGCCATAGCCCTGCCGTCGCCGCCACAACTCTCGATCAACGTCTTTGGGGCTGAGAGCCAGACCTGCCGGGATACCCTCCAGGATGCATACCTCATACCGGCCGTGGGATTCCCCCGCAGTGGTCACGCGGAGCTCGGTCACCAACCCCTCCTCTTAGTGGGAACACCCGACACGTTGCGTCGACTGGTATGGGACAACGAGCGGGACCTCGTCTGTCTCTTCACTCGTAGACGACCTGCCCCACCGATAAGACAAGTGTCTCACTACCTTGAAGCAATGTCGCCACCTTGCTCGATGAGTTGAGATCTAGCACCTTGATCTGCCCCCAGCTACTGGACACGACGTCGCCTACACGCTTCTCCTTGTAGACACTGCCGTCCACTTGGAATGTCACCGCGGGGGTGCCGCCAACGTTGCCCACAGACAGAATTTTGAGAGTGTGAACATGGGGAGCGGTTGTAGTGGTCGTAGATGCTTTGGTTGTGGTTGTGCTTCCCGAGTACTTGGTAGTAGTAGTTCGGTAGGTTGTAGTACTTCCCGACTGGTACGTGGTTGATGACGATACATTTGCCGTGGTCGACGATCCGCTACCCGACGTCGCCGTAGTACTCACAGCCTGCTGAATGAAGGGGTCTTTACTCCTAAAGGTCGACAGCTCCTCGGCAGTCACACCTGCCAATTCAGGGGAGAGCGTCGTGACGGTGGAAGTCGAGCCCGCCTGCTGGACCTGAGAAGCCTCCTGCTCCGTAGAACCGTCGCCGTTGTCCCCACACCCAATAGCGAGCACGCTGAAGCCGGCAACCAAAACGAGCACCGCCGCGAACCGCTGTAGGAATACCGACACCTTCATCTTGTGCTCCATCATCTATTGCTCATTTGTGACGCCGGCGTCCGAGCCGGATGTGGACGCATCCGAATCTGTGTTCGGGGTGGCCTGCGTGGGAGCCGGCGCAGCGCTCTGGCCACCGGCCAGAAACGCGTACATAGTGACAGAGGCAGTGAGCTCTGGGGTAGTACTCGTCGCCTCTTCGTTTGGACTGGAGTTGAGCGACAGATCAAGGTTCTTTATTGCCAGTAGCCTTCCAGGCCCGGCCACCATTTGCTCCGCCCGATATATGAAATCGCTCACGTCGAAAAACGTTCCGCTGAACTTCAGATCGAGAGGGAGAATCCGGTAATCCGCCGTGGCACTATCCTGGCTCTCGCCGGGACTGATGGCTATGAAGTCGATGCCTGATTGGTTTGCAAGGTCTTGGATCTGCAGCAGGAGACTGGGAATCTCGTCGGATGTCGGCATCATCTTCGCCAGCTCGAGAAGCCGGGCCTGGTTCTTGCGTCCTTCCTCTCGCAAGCTTTCAGCCTGGGCCAGCTTGACCTGAGCCTGCGAAAGCATGGTCTGCTCTTCTTCGATCTGCATCTCTGCCGCATCGATATCATCCCGAACAGGATTGAGCAAAAAGAACCAAGCCAGCAGAGCTATGACCACGACCCCAAGGATAATCAGGATAATACGGGTCTTGTCACTCACAGCCCCTCCACCTCCACCTGCGAAACCGGAAGAGGCATGTCAGGATCTTGTATGTTGCCAACAGCAGCTGTTATCGAGAAGCTTTTGACCTCCCCTGTTTGATCCCCACTGCCAGCAGTCGTCAGTTTTATCTCAGAGAGAGCAGGAACCAGTTCGAGACGCACAAGGAACTGCGCCACATCTTCAAAACTATACGTCTGCCCCTCGATTGAGACGGAACTTTCGCTCACCGAATCTGCGCTGGTCGCTCCTTCGGAGCCCGCTCCGGCCGTTGGCTCTCCAGCTGTCAGATTGAGATTCTGGAACCACACGGTTTCGGGCACGACAAGACTGAGAGCGTCCAGGATATCGGCGACCAGGGTCCGGCCCGCATAGATCCCCTGGACAACCGCCTCTTTTTGAGCTCGCTCGGTCGCCAACTGCTCGTACTGCTGCAGACCAGCCGCTTGGGCTTCCACCATCTCCCGCTGTTGTATCGCGTCGGCCAACTCCTGCTTGCGATTGTCCAGCGTGCTGTTCAGCAGGTAGTAACCCAATCCCAAAGCGAACAACACGACGATTACTCCAGCTATGAGAGCCAGCATGCTTACGTTGGTAGTTGTACGTACTCTCTCGGAGGGAGGAACTAGGTTGATGCGCCGGGCCATGTTAGTCCTCCTCCGGAAGAGCCAAACCCACAGCTACCGACAGATAGGGCGCCATGAAGGCCAGGCTGTCATCGGGCATCTTGGACATGTTTTCGGCGACATGTGAGAGTGGATTTCCGATGGTGACCGGTATATTGAGGGCCTCAGCAAGATGTGCGTCCAAATTGCGCACCAATGCTCCCCGGCCGCTCAAGATGAGTTCCGTTGCTGGAACCGCCGATGGTTGACTCTGATAATAGTGCAGCGAGCGCCGGATCTCATCGCTGAGTTCCATGGCAACCTCTGACAGCCGTTGCTGGGTCCCGGCTACTGCTTCGCCGGCATAGAGTTCCTCATCCGGAGGCAAGGGCCCAGGCAGACCAATGTTCTGGACTGCTATCTGGGCATCATCAAAAGGTATCCTCTGCTGGTCGCACAAGACTCGCGCAAACCGGTCGCTCGAGAAGTTGATCACCCGCGTGAACTTCGGCACATCGTCGACCGCCACCACCAGTGTCGATACCGACGAGGAGATGTCCGCGATAGCTCGACACACCCCGGCCACTGACGGATCCGACAGAAATGACCTCGACGGAATAAGTGCGCGAACCAGAGCCGTGCTTATGATGTCTATCCCAGCCACCTTCAACCCGGCTTGTTTAACGGCCGACGTGAACATGCTCACCATTGCCCTCTGTGCAGCCACGAGAAGCACTTCCTGCCGGGAGGCGCCATCGACACTCGCGCTCTTCCCGATAATCTGAAAGTCGAGAACAGCCTCCTCCACCGGGATCGGAATGTAGTCCTGTGCTTGGAATTCGATGGCACCGCGTAGCTCTTCCTCGGTCATCTCAGGCATGTCGATGTTTCGCACAATGACCTTCTGATTCCCGATGGCCAAGTGCACTGGGTGGCCGCGAAAACCGTATTTGGTGGCAAAAGCCTTTAGCTCTCTGGCGAACAGATCAACGTCGGTTATCTCGCCATCTACAGCCAGCCCTTCGGAGAGCGGCCACTCGTAGCATCCTCGTAGCTTGAGTCTCCCTGTGCTGCCACCAACCTGTAGTGCCAGGAGACTTGATGCACCAATATCCAGCGCTAATTGCCCTGATTTCGAAAGGCCTAGAGCCACACATTCACCTCGGTCACACTTCACCAACCCCGGCCAGATTATGCGCCACTGCAGAGACGGAACATCATCGACTCCCGCCATCTGCAACTGTAGCATGCGAGAACATGTCTTTGCTTCTTCTCAAACGCGTTTCAATCTCCTGCTTGCCACTATGTGTAAAGACTCTGGTAGCTGCTTACAATTAGCTCTCCCAAGAATACAGCGAGCAGAGCACCCATCGCGAGATAGGGCCCAAACGGGACTCTAGACTTTCGTGAGCGCTTCTGTACCACGATCATGTAGATCCCGGCGAAGCTACCGAATAGAAAGGCGGCAAAGAGAGCGACAACTACATTCGCCCCCAGGACCGCGCCCATGAACAGAGCCATCTTGATATCTCCCGGACCCATGCCACCCGGCCACACCACGGCCAGCACGAACATGAAGGCTCCAGCGCCGAGGCTGCCCGCTATGTACACCCACCAACTCTGAGGATGAATTGCCACCGAAGCGACAAGCCCAACGACGGCACCAGGAAGAACGATCTTGTTGGGGATAATCATGTGGTCATAATCGATGAAGGCTATCGCTATCATGGCTGCGATGAATGCCCAGGCCACCAATACGGACCAGTTCAATCCAAACCGCCACATGGACAAGACAAATGCCAGGCCCGTTATAGCCTCCACGAGCGGATACCTAGAGGAGATACGACAGCCGCATTCTCGGCACCGGCCCTTAAGCACGACCCAACCCAGTACCGGAACATTGTCGTGCCAGCGAATGGCCACACCGCACTCCGGACAATGCGAGGCTGGGCTGACCAGGGACTCACGCCGGGGCAAGCGGTAGATCACTACATTCAAGAAGCTGCCCACCGCGAGCCCCAGTAACAAAGACAGCACGTACAGGACGTATGACAAGAAGCCTCCCGTTGGATTCTGAGCTACGTAGATATATCGACCCAATAGAGCGCGGCCTTAACCGTATGTCAGCCAATGCTGCCGAGTCTAGGTCACACCAGCCTGGCTCATGTCGGACTTTCGTCGCATGATCTCCACGTTATGTGGCGCCAAACGACCACGCCGCCGTATCGCGAACCGTCGGCGTGCCCACTGCAATATCACGGACCTTTTATGCCAGCCAACCCCCCGCTTGCATAGCGGCCCGCAGGACCTCCTGGCCAGCGGAAGTCAGCCGTTCCAAAGGCGGGCGAACCGGCCCTGCCGGGAGCCCCAGCCATTCCACGGCCTGTTTCACCGGTGTCGGGTTGGGCTCGACGAAGAGAGCGTCGACCACATCCATGATGCGGTAGTGAATATCCCGCGCTTCGGTGAGGCGCCCGCACCAAACGGCCTCGCACATTGCCTTGACCTCTCGTCCGACAACGTGAGCAACCGCAGCAATGGCACCAGCACCACCGTGGCAAAGCAGCGTGAAGGTCATGATGTCTTCGCCGCAGTAGATCTTGAAGGTTTCAGGATCTGTCGAGCGGTAAATAGCCATCATCTGGTGGACGTCGTTCGAGCAATCCTTCAGGCCGACCACGTTGGGCGTCTCTCTCCACAACCGGGCAATCGTCTGGGGTTCTATGTTCCGGCCGGTTCTGCCCGGGA
>CAZOJR010000097.1:3622-7652 GCA_964580165.1 uncultured Gaiellales bacterium | reverse complement strand
CGGCCACGTCACTGTCGCGCACGACCGAGAGACATCCGTAGAAGTCACGGGCCCTATCGAAGTCAATTGGCGAGGAACCGATGGTGACTAGACCCACTCCTGACCGAGCCTGAGCTCCGACGAATTCCACCAAGTCGTTGGTGGAGGTGCCCGATAGGGTTTCGGCATGGTTTGATACGACCGGCGCGAACTGCACACGGTTCTTGAGCGTCATACTGCCGATCGCGATCGGCCGGAACACATGCGGGTACTTCGTTGCTGGCGACATCGGCGCATCCTCTCTGTTTCGCTCGTCATGAGTGTTCCGGCGAGAGCCCAAGCGCCTGAGCCTGTTATGGTACGAGATCCGGTGTGTCACAGTGCGTGGCACCGTTACGTACCGGCCGCCACACCGACTCGAAGTCACAGTCCAAACACGGACGGAAGAACTCCCCGAAACAGATCTTCTGCATCATACGACATCATCCCCTGCCGGTCAGGTGTTTAGCAACCGAGTCAATCTCCCAGGAGATCCCGCCCGTGCCGTCGCAGGGCGCCCATTAGCCTGTCGAGATGCTCCGGCGTCGTGAGTGGGTTGATGATTGTGACCCGGAGCGCACCTACGCCATTGAACTTGGAGGGAACGATATAGAACTCACCCGACTCGATAAGCCGGCGGCGCAGTTCGAGTTGAAAGTCGCCGATACGTTCGTTTGAGGCGCCGCGGAGCTCGGCCGGGATGTGACGGAACGCCACGATGTTGCATTGCGGGTCGTGCAAAGGAAAGAAGTCGTCGGCTGCAGACAGCTTCTCATAGAACGTCCGGCCCAAGGCAAAAGTCACATCGACCATGTCGGCAAAGAGCTGCCGGCCAAACAGCGACCACACACCCCACAGTCCGAATGCCGCCGCCCGCTTGGTGCACTCGACCGTTCTCACGCCGCTGTCGTATTCGGCCAAGCCGGGCGCCGCCGGGTCGAACAGGTAGGGCGCGTCCTGACGGAACGCCTCGAAGCTGTGGCCTTTTTCACGGTAGAGCACAAAAGCACAAAGGGCGGGCACGAAGAGCATTTTGTGGGCGTCCCAGACAACACTGTCGGCCTGCTCCAGGCCGGCCACAAGGTGCCGGTGACGGTTGCTCAGCACAGCCGCACCACCATGCGCGGCATCGACGTGCAGCCAGACTCCGTGGTGGCGGCAGACGCCGGCGATCTCCTCCAGCGGGTCGAAAGCTCCGGTGGGAGTGGCGCAGGCGCACGCGACAACTGCCACGATCGGGTGTCCTTCGCTCTTCACGCGGGTCAATTCCTCATCCAGACGGCGCACATCCATGCGTCCTCGCTCGTCGAGTCCGATGCGTACTACCTGCCGGCTGCCCAAACCTAAGATGCCTGCGGCTCGAGCCACGCTGTAGTGGGCATCCGCATGAGCGAGCAGGACAGGTCCAGGTTTGTCACTGGCCAGTCCCTGATCCCATCCGTCGCCGAGGGCGACGTTCCGGGCCGTCAGCAGGGCTGTGAGATTGGCGAGCGATCCCCCGTGGGTGGCGCTGCCGGCAAAGGTATCTGATGGCCAGCCGATGGCTTTCCCCAACTCGCGGACTACGGCTTGTTCGACGGCCGTCGCCCAAGGGCCCATCTCATAGATGGCCATGCACTGGTTGGTAACCGAACCGACTGCGTCGAAGAGCCCCGCGAACGGCACAGAGGCCGGTACCTGATGGCCGATGTAGCGGGGGTCATGAAGGTTGAGCCCGCGTGCGAGCATGGTCTCGACGAGGCGGACGAAGTTATCGGGGGAATACGTGATAGCGGAATCGCGCAGCAGTGCCCCTGCCTCGCGGATCGCTTCGGATGGTTCGACCCACGGGAGGACGGGACCCTCCGATCGCTGGGCGCGCCCAAGGTGGGCGGCCAGGAGGTCCGCCAGCCGGTGGGCGGCATCATTCAGCAGATGGGGATCGTAGGCGGAGGCGATACGTTGCCGGGTCTTGGTGAGTTCGTCTGGAACTGCTGTACACATCTGGAACACCTTTGAGCATATATATGGAGCACGGGTATTCTCCGTCGCCGATGATCCCGGTGCAATGGCCGGGCGCAGTCAATAGATCTGATGTGAACGGATCTGAGTGGAGCGTCCGGCCGGGAGTTGAGTCAAGAGCATCTCCCGGCCGGACCATGTTGGTGGATAGTTAGCGGCTCACCATGTTGGTAGACAGTGCTAGAAGCTCACTCCTCGTTTGGCGGCCGCCGAACGGAAGCTCTCTTCCAGGGTATGCAACCGGTTCACGTAGCTATTGAAACCGGAGACGCTCCGTCCGTAGTAGACGGCGGCGAACTGTTCCCAATCCGGATTTTCCGCGCTCAGTATGGGCACATAAAAGCCGTCCATGCCCGCCTTCAGGTAACGGCCAAATGCCGCCATCCCAAGCTGGGGAGTGGCGAAGGAATACCAGTCCTTTCCGGCCACCCAGACCTTTCCATCGGACAGAAGACCCCAAGGGGTACTCGCTCCGTGGTAACGGAGGCAGCCGAAGTTGTTCCGCCGCGCCAGCGCGCCCCCCAGTTCTGGGTCGCCAAGGGACGTTTCCGCGGCCAGGATCACTAATTGGGAAAGGGGAGGTATCCCGTACCAATCGGCGTTCTGGAGCACCATCTCTCCGGTGATGGGACTGTTGTGCGGGCGAAATAGATATGTGTCCATGAAAGCGGCGAGGGCCTGCTCTTCTGACGTGTAAGCCGTCTGCCCAGTCTCCCCGGCGCCCTCCGCCTTCGCGTCGGATCCGTCGGTGGAGTCGGTGGTGGATTCGTCCGTGGAGTCGGTGGTGGACCCGTCTGAGACTTCGCTACGCGCCGGTATATCGGCACGGTAGAGCACCAGGCTGAACTGAGCCCGGGTCAGGGGAGCGAGTGGATTGAGATGCTCGCCGTCTCCGGCGAGCAGTCCTTCCATTACGGCGAGAGCCACATAGGGGCGCGCCTCGGGCGATATGGTCCCTTCATCGGCGAATCGCTCCAGCACGCTATCCACCTGCTGTGCGGCGAGACTCGTCGCCTCTGCGTCGAGACTCAGACTACGGATGACAATGATGGCCATCTGTTCTCGAGTCAGGTGGGTATACGGTCGGAAGGTTCCGTCGAGAAAGCCGTTCACCCACCCCGCGTTCGCCGCGGCGGCCACATATTCAGCGTAGAAGGCATCGACGTCGGTGAAGGGTGAGGTGGCGTTTGCCGAGGGATCTGCCGGTGCCAAGTCTTGCCATATGGCCAGCGCCTTGGTTGCTTGGGCGCGTGTAAGGGGCTCGTTTGGCCGGAAGGTGCCGTCTGCGAATCCTTCTATGATTCCCTGAGCGGTCAGCGATTCGATGGCGTTGTGTGCTTCGTCCGTTTCTTGGACATCGGTAAAGGTGGAAGAGTGAGCGTACGCCGGTTGGATTATTGGACCGCCGAGCAACATGGTTGCCAAGAACAGTGCCGCGATCCAGCCGAGGATGATTGATTTCTTCATGCTTCTGTTTTTCATGTACCCGCCCGTGTTCGTTCTACAGAGTGCGGGCGATGTGGAGATCCGGACCTTGCCGGGTGCGCGCCGTCCAAGTGCGTACAGGCGCAGACAACCGCGCTTGTGTCACCGGAGGAAAGGGGATCGTGATTAGGTATGAGGAGTCTTGCGACGCGCTTTGGGCCTGGTCAAAACTCTCCAGCTCGCCCTCTGCCAAAGTCTAAGACTGTGAAGACTAAGGCTACTTGTTACACAACAGGGCGGCATGATACCAGACATGGCGGCCTCAGTCACGTTTGGCCCGGTGGGCCCGGTAGAGCCGGTAGGCTGGTAGGCCCGGTTGGGCCGAAGGCCGCCGGGGAGGGCGGCCTTCGGGCTGCGGACCGTGGTCCGCGGACATAGGGTAGGAGGGCGGGAGGGCCCTGGATAGTCGAGGGGCTACTTCATGATGCTGAAGATCAGGTCCGCGATGTCGGTGTTGTCGACGTAGGCTCCGCGGATCGGGTCGCTGGTCGTAGTGTAGTTTTTCAGGTACTGGGCCGTATTACCC
>CAZOJR010000097.1:0-3612 GCA_964580165.1 uncultured Gaiellales bacterium | reverse complement strand
AGGGGGATGAGAGCGTTGGAATGCTCGTGGCTATTCCAGGAAACTCCGGGGACCTTGCCCTTTCCGTTGTTCACGACAGGAGTGTACTTGGCAACGCCATCCACCATGCCCGACCCCGGTCCGTATAGCATGCCGGTCTCGTGGTCACCGGTGACTATAAGGATGGTCTCGTTCCAGTTGCTCTTTTTGTTCACCCACTTGATCACTGCGTCTACGGCTTGGTTGAAGTCGATTTCCTCTTCGATTGTGCGGCCGGTCTGGTTGGCATGCGAAGCCCAGTCGATGGCTCCGCCTTCGATCATGAGGAAGAAGCCGTTTTGGTCGTTGTCGAGAACATTCAGGGCACCCGCGGTCATAGTGGTCAGACTGGGAACCGTGCCGGTCAACGGTATTGCGTAGGGGGCGGCGTTGCCATCTCCATCGCGGGATTGCTGCAGCGTTGTGTATACCTGCGCGGTGCCGCACACTCGAGTCGGAGTGGTCTTGGCGGTGGCTAGGCGCTCAAACTCCTCCTTGGTCTGGATGAGTGTCCAGTAGTCGATATCACCGTCACCGTCGGCGTCATTACCGGCGGTCCCGGCTGCCAGATCATTCCAGGTGATCTCGCCGCCGACGTACTTGTAGGTGTTGGCAGTCGTGATGCTTGCGCCGTTGTTGTCAAACCAAGGGTGGCCGGCGCCCATGATGACGTCGGTGGCGCTGTCGTAGATCATCTCTGAGGCTATGGCGGCGTATTCGTTGCGGCTCGCGTTGTGTGCAACAAACCCGGCCGGGGTAGCGTGACTCCACTCCACAGTGGTTACAACACCGGTCGCTTTGCCCAGCGCCTCGGCGCGCTGACTCACCAATTCGACCGCGTCACCGTTGATGTCCACTCCGATAGCGCCGTTGTAGGTCTTGATGCCACTTGCCATAGCGGTCGCGGCCGAGGCCGAGTCCGTGGATAGCGGATAAGCGGAGTAGTAGAAGTCTTCCCACATCAGGGCGGGATCGTACCCGAGCAGGTTCTTTGTGGACCACAGCCCGAGATCCTCGTCCTCGTCGTTGGGATCGTTGGGATCTCCAATGGGATCATAGAACACGAGCTTGCTGGCGGTATCCTCATATTCGTAGGTGCTCATGCCGAGCCGTACGGGGAAGGACTCATATGCCTGCTTCTTGCCCATGTAGTAATCGGTGGCGGTGATGTGGTTGTAGCCACACCCATCGCTGATCATGAGGATAATGTTCTTGGCCGGTTTGGCCGGCTTGGTGGATGCGGCCTCAACCTCCGTCCCCACAAGGGACCCGGCGAGGATGATCCCGGTCGTCAGTCCGCCTATGAGCACGGCGGCCGCAGCCGGTCTTAGAATTCGTTGCTTCTTGAACGTGCCTGCAAACATCCCTCAAGTACCTCCTCGTTCTTCCTCTCGCCGCCGGTAATGCGACGGCTCCGCCTGGGCCCGTTGCTGGTATGCAGCTGGGCTCAGATCGAACCTAACTTATTGCTCTGCCGCCTGCGTTACGGTTCTGTTTGCAGACGGCAACGGTTCGGCGAACATCTTGCGAAACCCGTCATGTCTCCTTCTGGCCTTATCACAGTCTCCAAGGATGGTGACGGGTGACTGAAGCCGGGTCATAGGCTCTGGCATGCCGCCCTATCAGGCGCGGTTAACGAATTCGTTACTGTTCTGCCGCACATCGTTAACAACGGGTTCTTTCTTCCCGGCTACCGTAGTAGACGGCAGGATAAAGGGTCAATCAAAAGCAAAGAGAGGTAAAAAGGAATGCTTTACAGGGTTACGCGTAAAAGGTCTATCGTTTTCGCCGGCATTGCCGTCATCGCGGTGCTGCTCGCCGGTGTGCTTCTGGCCGCATGCGGCGATGAGGAGTTGCCGAGCGCCGGAGACAGCGATACTACCGTCACCTCCGCCTCCACTACCACCGCTCCGTCTACAGACACAACTACCGCCCCCTCCACCGACACCACCGCTGCCCCTCTGGCGGCCAGTCTCAACGGCGCCGGCGCCACCTTCCCCGAGCCGCTTTACGTCGAGTGGATCGGCGAGTTCCAAGCGGCCAACCCGGGAGTCACTATTAACTATCAGGGCATCGGCTCTGGAGGCGGTATTGAGCAGTTCACCAACTTGACCGTCGACTTCGGGGCCTCGGATGCTCCTATGAAAGACGAGGAAATCACTGCAGCTGAGGCTGCCGGTGAAGCCAGCGTTCTTCACATTCCCACCGTGTTCGGCGCAGTTGTTCTCGCCTACAATCTGGACGGGGTGGATGAACTCAATCTCGATCCCGATACTTTGGCCGCCATATTCCTAGGCACTATTACCAAGTGGAACGACGCTAAGATCGTCGCGCTTAACCCGGGAGTCACGCTGCCCGATACGGCCATCCAAGTGGTGCACCGCTCCGACTCTTCCGGTACCACCAACATCTTCACCGGATATCTCACCCAGGTATCGACCGAGTGGGAAGCACAGGTAGGCAAGGGCAAAGAAGTGCAGTGGCCGGTCGGCGTCGGCGCTCCGGGCAATGACGGGGTGGCCACGATCGTACAGCAGCAGGCCGGCAGTATCGGTTATGTCGAGCTGTCCTATGCCACCGAATCAGGCTTGGCCATGGCCAATCTCGAGAACCAAGCCGGTAATCTCATCACTCCCAGCCTGGAATCCACCTCAGCCGCCGCTGTCGGCGTGGAGTTCCCCGAAGATCTGCGCTTCTCGGTCAGCAACAGCACCGGGACCGATGCCTACCCCATCGTGGGCGCCACCTGGATACTAGCGTTTGACAAGATGCAGGACGAGGCCAAAGTCGATGCCCTCAAGGCCTGGCTCACCTGGTCGCTTAACGATGGAACCACCATCGCCGAGGAGCTTGGATATGCTCCGCTGTCGGAGGAACTCAAGGCCCTCGCTCTTGAGAAGGTTGAGTCGATCAGCGCGAAGTAGGAGCTGGGATCTATCATTCAACACCTGACAGGTTCACTGTGATGGATGCGGAGGGAGTCAAGTCGATATTGGCTCCCTCCGCCCTTCCCCAGGGCCGCCAGCCGGATATTGAGGTTGCTCTTTCCGCTCCACTCGACCTTGTTCACATCAACACCCTCGAACTCATGCGCGAGTACGGCCGGCCGTTGACACTGCGTGAGATCGCCAGGCTCACGGGCCTATCCCAGCAGGAGCTTCAGGCGGTTATTCAAGAACTGCGCGAACTTCATCTCGTGAAGGGACTCAACACTGTGATCGTGAGCTACATTGCCACGTCTGCAACGGTGGTCTGATGCCGCCGAAGATCACAGCAACTGAGAAGAAGCGCATCCTCTTGGTGGAGGATGATGTCACCATTTCGGATCTTCTTGCCTACAATCTGAGGCGGGCGGGCTACGATGTCATCCAGGGGTACGACGGCCGGACGGGCCTGGATATGGCGCTTTCTCAGGTGGTCGATCTGGTTATTATGGATGTCATGCTTCCGGGACTGGACGGGATGAGTGCCAGCCGGGAGATCGTACGGGCGAAGCCGTGGGTACCGGTCATCATATTGTCTGCCCTTGCTGAGCACGACAAGTTGCTCGAAGGCTTCCGGGTCGGAGTGGACGACTACATCACCAAGCCTTTT
>CAZOJR010000096.1:0-7657 GCA_964580165.1 uncultured Gaiellales bacterium | reverse complement strand
TACACGCGTCTTGCAGCACCGGAACTAGGGGGTGTCGTCTTGGGCGCGGGGCTGTCGTTGGAGTTAGGGCTTCCGTTATTGTTGGTGCGCAAGGTGACGAAAGAATACGGTACCTCTAAGCGCATCGAGGGGAGATTTGAGCAGAGAGAGAAGGTCGTTCTGGTTGAGGATATTGTCACCTCAGGTGGGGCGGCAATGCAGGCGGCCGAAGCGTTGCGCGAGGCCGGGCTGGTGGTAGCCGATCTGTTCTGTGTTGTCGATCGCGAAGAGGGTGGCGCTGAGGCTGCCGCTGCCGCCGGGCTCACGTTACGCTCTTTGTTCAAATCATCGGAACTGGGTATCACGCCGGTCCCCTAAAAGGCTTATGGATTGTGGTTTTGCGTACGATATCGCTTGTGTAGGGTGTTCAGTGTTGGTAAGGTAGATGGGTACCCCGCGGACAAAGGGAGGTTGTTGTGACCAAGGCCGATTTTGTGGACAAGCTTGCAGCAAAGAGTGGCCTCACCAAGAAGGACGCGGCTGCTGTTGCAGACGCGTTCATAGAGGTGGTCACCGAGGCGCTCAAGAAGGGAGACGAGGTCCAGTTCACCGGTTTCGGCAAGTTCTACGTGCAGAAGCGCGATGCGCGGCAAGGCATCAACCCGCAAACCAAGGCCAAGATCAAGATTCCGGCCGCCAAAGTCCCCAAGTTCAGCGCGGGTCTGGCTCTCAAGAACGCTGTCAAGTGATCTGGGAATCATGATAAGAACGTCCAGGGCCGCTTCAAGCGGCCCTTTTTCTTCGTGAGTTGGGGGGAGCAGCCCAGAGAGGTGTTGTGATTTGGCTGTAGACAGTTTTGCCGGCCGGCTTTTCGATGCAGTGGAGGCCAAGCGATCCCATGTGGTGGTGGGCCTTGACCCGGAGTATTCGCTGTTGCCTCCCGCGATTCGGGAATCGCACCCGCGAAGGGCATACGACAGCGACGTAGAAATGTGTCTGGCTTGCTACCGGGAATTCCTCGAAGGGCTGTTAGGTGAGTTGCGGGAAGAAGCTGTTGCCGTCAAACCCCAGATAGCCTACTTCGAGGCTTTGGGCGGCAGGGGCTATGACTTATACCAGGACATGGTGCGGATGGCGAAGGAGATGGGTTATCTCGTTATCGCCGACGTGAAGCGAGGGGATATCGGAAGTACGGCGGAGGCCTACGCGCGGGCCCACCTTGATGTTGCCGGGGCTGATGCTATGACTGTTAACCCTTATTTCGGCGCCGATGGACTGGAGCCGTTCTTGGCAAGAGTCCGATCAGACGGGAAAGGGATCTTCGTGCTTGTGAAGACCTCAAACCCAGGTTCGGCGGACATTCAAGATCTGGTATTGGCAACGGGTGAGCCGTTGTACAAACACATTGCGGGATTGGTGAATACTTGGAGCCGGCGCACAGAGGGCGACCGCGGCTACCGATCGGTGGGCGCGGTCGTTGGGGGGACTCATCCCGAGGAGGGCGCGAAGTTGCGCATGCTCATGCCGGGAGTGCCGCTGCTCGTGCCGGGTTACGGTGCGCAGGGGGCTCAAGCGGCTGATCTCCGCGGTTTTTTTGATGCAGAGGGTCTGGGTGCGGTGGTCAACTCGGCTCGCGCCATACTCTATGCCTACCGGAACCGTCCAGGGCTGGACTGGCGCGACGCTGCGAGACTCGAGGCGCGGGAAATGAAGATGGCGCTTTGGAGGGTAGCGGGCCGTGGGTGAGTCTGAGTTCGATCGAAGTGACCCCTCATACCAGACGTTCCGGCCGCGCACACCGGTTTATCCCCTGGTTTTGCCCGTTATAGCGCTGTTGGTGGCGGTGGCCATCGTGAGCGGGTTGGTGTTCGGCGGCATCATCGAAGGAAGCGAGAGCCGAGTAGGTCCTAGCGACGTGCCTACGACTCAGCCAACGATTCTCATCGTTCCGTAATAATCCGGACCAATCTAGGCCGGACCACGCCTGCGGGCGTCTTCATACAGGTAGATGAGGAGTAGGTCCGCGATCAGTGCGACGAAAGCCTCCACCAGCATCTGACTGATCGGGAAAAGCACGAACACATTGCTGGCACTACTGTAATAAAGGTCGTAGAGACTGTAAATGCCAAAGTAGACCAGCTGGATCACCATGAAGATGACCAGCACCGTGGGCCAGCTATGCCTGAGCAAACGTAGACTCTGCCTTATAGCGGAAGGGAGGGAGCGCTCCTCGTAGACGATCACGTAGTCTGCGAAGACAACCAGGATGCCGACGACCCAGGTGACCGCCGGCACCAACTGGCCCAGATAGTTGTCGATGGGGGTCGCCATGGGGAGCACCCAGACCACGAGATTCCAGAGAAGATAGAAGAGAGAGAGCATTCCCGCTTCTTTCCACCCGCGCGGAGCCAGGGGATACGAGACTCCCGCCACGGCTCGAAAGAATGGAGCGCGGATCATGGCGGAGAACACACAGACGGCTAGCCCGGCGAAGACGGCAACAACTAGAGCGGGTCCAAGAGAGAGACCATCAACGAAATGGTCGCGTATGTACTGCCATCGCTCAAAATTGGCGGTGAAAAAAGCACTCCAACGGATAGATTCTCCGCTGGCCGCATAGACCGCGAGAAAGGCCAGGGTGTCGATCACGGCCAGAGCGAGAGGATAGAGGAACAGCCACTGCTTGCGGATGAGCCGACCCCACGCGCGACGTATTACTTCGGCGATGGTCTAACCTCCCTGGTTGGTGTTCCTCACGCATGCTCTTCGGCCGGAGTATAGCATCGGTACCAAGCACTCCCTGCGGGCGTAATAGCCGGTTCAGCCGGGCGGAACCGCCATGGTATACTCGCAGCCATGATGCGTCTGACAGCCCGGCAGGGGCGACCGGTATCGCTTCTTGTCTTCGTAATCGTAGTCGCGGCGCTGATCTTAACCGCGGTTGGCGCGGCGCGGGCTGCTACCGGCACCACTTCGCTCCCGTCTTCAACACTCCAGACCGCCAGCTTCACGGTGAACGCTCGAGATGTGGGCGACTTCGCGGACGATCCACCGGCCATCACATCTCCTTCGGCGATAGTCGTCAACATGAACACCGGTAAGGTGCTGTACGAATGGGATGCATACAGCCAGCGGCCCATGGCCTCGACCACCAAGATCATGACGGCTGTGCTGATCTTGGAGAAGATGAATTTATCGGATGAGGTGGAAATCTCGGGCAATGCGGCTGCTACCACCGAGCCCAAGACGTGGCTCAAGGAGGGAGATGTTCTCACGGTGGAGCAGCTACTCTACGCGCTGATGGTAAGGAGCGCGAATTCGGCGGCTGTCGCCTTGGCGGAGGCATGCTCGGGGAGCGTGGAAGAGTTTGTTGTCGAGATGAACCGGAAGGCCGCCGAATTGGGCATGCACGACACCAACTTCGTCAACCCGAACGGCTTGGACACGGAGGGACACTACTCCACTGCCGCCGACATGGCGCTGCTGGCCCGGTACGCTATGAAGAACGATATGTTTCGACAGCTCGTCTCAACCGAGACGTACACGATCTCACTCCCCGGTCGTGACGAACCGCTCGTATTCACCAACACCAACAAGTTGTTGGGTGCGGTGGACTACGTAACGGGTATCAAGACCGGGCTGACTCCCAAAGCAGAGCAGTGCCTGGTGGCTTCGGGAACCCTTGACGGCGTTTCGGTTGTAAGTGTTTTGCTGGGGCAGCCTGCTTCGGATGTATGTTGGACCGAGAGTGAGACGCTGCTGGAGTACGGACTCCGGCAGTATCGATATGTGACGCTAGTCAAGGAGGGAACGGTTGTTGCGGCGGCGGAGGTTCCCTATCACCTTGATGGGCAGGTTCAGCTGGTAAATGAACATACGGTGGATATGGAACTGTACAAAGATGACTCTGTAACGGTTTCCGTAACATTGGATCGCGAGTTGATACTGCCGGTGATGGAGGGTGAAGTCTTTGGGCGTGTGGATCTGACCGTCGGTGGTGAGGTCGTCGAAACGGTGGATATTGTGGCTTTGCAGTCCTATGACGAGACGACGTTGGGCGCGAAGATAGTGTATTTCCTGGATCGCTTGGGCAGGTGGCTGGGTGTTTGACATGAATCGTGGGAACAGAGGAGCAGACCTACCATGATATTGACCGTAACCCTGAACCCGGCTCTCGACCGCACCATGATTGTGCCGAACTTCCAGGCTGGTTTCCGGCATAGGGCGACCGATACGGTTGCACTGCCCGGAGGAAAGGGTATCAACGTCGCCCGCACAGCCAAGACCCTCGGGCGTCCTGTTATCGCCACCGGTTTCATCGGGGGACGCAGAGGCGATCAAATTGTGTCCGAATTGAATGACGAAGGGATACTCTGCGACTTCGTGCGTGTCAAAGGAGAGTCGCGTGTCTCCACAGCAATGGTTGACCCTAACACAAATAGTGTGACAGAGGTAAACGAGCAAGGCCCCGAGATTAGCCCGGACGAGTTCCAGTTGCTGCACCAGAAACTCGATTATCTTGGCAAGGCGGCCGACTTGGTGGTGTTCGCGGGTAGCGTTCCTCCGGGTTTGGGGGACGATTGCTACGCAGATCTGATCCAGCACGTGCGGAGCCTGGGGCTCACGTCTCTTTTTTACACGTACGGCGATCCGCTGCGTCTCGGCATCAAGGCGCGACCTGACTACGTATTTCCCAAGCTGATCGAAGCCGAGAAAGTCATCGGATACGAGTTTACAGGGCTGGATGATCGGATCAAGGCAGCCAGAACCATGCGGGAAATGGGTGGAGGCTCCGTAGCGATAACGTACCGCTACGGATGCGTGGCCGAGATGGCTTATGATGAAACAAGTCGTACGTTTGTTGGCAGGTTTCCGCCCGTGGAGGTGGTTTCGCCTCTCGGGTGGGGTGATGCTCTTGTGGGAGGTTTCGCCGTGCGTTTTCTGGAGGGGGGTTCGCCTGCCGAGTGCCTGCGGTTTGGCATGGCATGCGGAGCCGCCAATCTGATCAGCTACGGTGCGGGAGTGCTGTTACCTGCTGACGTCGAGAGATTGGCCGATTCGGTGGAACTGGAGGAGGTGCCTGCTGAAAGGTAATCCGGATGGTGTGAAAAAGATTCTGGTCATCGATTTCGGGGGCCAGTATTCCCAGCTTATCGCCCGGCGGGTCCGGGAATGCCGGGTGTATTCGGAATTGATCCCATACGATACTCCGCTGTCCGACATCCGCGCCCAAGAACCGTCCGGCATCATTCTTTCCGGGGGTCCGCGCGGTGTCAATGATCCAGACGCTCCCACGGTGGACCCGGGTATCTTCTCTCTGGACGTTCCTATCTTGGGCATCTGCTACGGGCTTCAGCTGATAGCCAAGCTCAAAGGCGGACGGGTCGAGCGGACGGGTCGAGCGGAATACGGAGGGAGAACACTTACCATATCCGAGCCAGGGGCCCTTTTCGCTGGTCTCCCCACGGAGATCGCCTGCTGGATGAGCCATGGTGACTCAGTCGTTGAGATACCTCCGGGCTTCGTCGTTATGGCCTCCAGTCCTGATATGCCGGTTTCGGCCATGATGGACCCTGCCGCGAGGGTGTACGGGGTGCAGTTCCATCCAGAAGTGCGCCACACAGCATTCGGCCAGGATATCCTCAAGAATTTTCTGTATTCGATTTGTGACATACCACCCACATGGACCCCAGTTTCTATTATCGAGGAGGCTGTTGGGCGGGTACGCGCCCAGGTGGGGAGTAAGCACGTAGTCTGCGGCCTGTCAGGAGGAGTCGACTCGGCGGTAGCAGCCCTCTTGATCTACAAGGCTGTGGGTGATCAGTTGACCTGCATCTTCGTTGACCATGGGCTACTGCGTAAGAACGAGGCGGTCCATGTGGAGGATACATTCCGGCGCCACTTCCACGTGCCTCTGGTTCACGTCCAGGCGCAGGAGCGGTTCTTGAAGAGGCTGGCGGGGGTTGTCGATCCGGAACTGAAGCGCAAGATTATCGGCGAAGAGTTCATCAGAACCTTCGAAGAGGAGTCGCGCAAGCTGGGCAAATCGGAGTTCCTGGTGCAAGGGACTATCTACCCCGACGTGATCGAGTCGGGAACCTCGTCGGCGGCGGTCATCAAGTCGCACCACAACGTTGGAGGGCTGCCCGAGGACGTAGACTTCGAGCTGGTGGAGCCGCTCCGCATGTTGTTCAAGGACGAGGTGCGGGTGGTGGGTGAAGAACTTGGTTTGCCGGAAGATATGGTGTGGCGCCAGCCATTCCCGGGTCCGGGGCTGGCCATCCGAATCGTGGGTGAAGTTACCAAGGAGAGGCTTGAAATCTTGCGCGAGGCTGACGCTATCCTCTTGGATGAGGTCAAAAGGGCTGGCCTTTACCGGCAATTGTGGCAGTCGTTCGCAGTGTTGCCTGCTATCCGAAGTGTAGGGGTCATGGGTGACGAGCGGACATATGCCTATCCGATAGTAATTCGGGCGGTTACGTCCGATGACGCCATGACGGCCGATTGGGCCCGTCTTCCCTACGACCTGCTGGAACGCATCTCGCAGCGTGTGATCAACGAGGTGCCTGGGGTCAACCGGGTCGCTCTCGATATTTCCAGCAAACCGCCGTCCACCATCGAATGGGAGTGATATAGAGAGTGAACGGATTACGGAGGCAGAAGCTACCAATGGACGATAGATATGCCTGATGAGGGAGTTATGCCGGATCTTGAGGGTCTGTCACAGCGTATCCGGTCGCAGACTCCAAGGTCTGAGTCCGATTTTGAGGTCATTTACGATCAAGCCCGGCTGGCCGCGACGACAGCGGTCAATCTAAAGGCCGACGAAGTCAAAATCCTCGACATGCGCGGACTGGTTACTTACACGGATTATCTGGTCC
Source organism: uncultured Gaiellales bacterium (assembly GCA_964580165.1). GTDB lineage: Bacteria > Actinomycetota > Thermoleophilia > RBG-16-64-13 > RBG-16-64-13 > RBG-16-64-13. The sequence continues at coordinate 797 of CAZOJR010000096.1, read as the reverse complement.
TCTGTACCGGCCGTAACACCCGGTTGACCAGACGTATCGCAGAGGAAATCGGCTTCAGGTTGAAGACAGAGACTAGCCTGCTGCCCAGGGGGAGCGAAGGCACTGGCGGTGGGGAATGGATCTTACTCGACTACCTTGATTTCGTGGTACACATCTTCACGCCTGAGACCAGAGAGTTCTATCGGCTGGACACACTATGGAAGCAGGCGCCGGCAGAGACCGTTGAGTAGCCTATGATCTGCCGGGCCTCCTGATGTGCGGATACCGTTTTCGAGAGTGCGGTCGCCCGGATTGGTTGCAGTGGCTTGGTTCAGTGGCTATAATCCGTGGCTGCCCGTGGGGGTATAGCTCAGTTGGGAGAGCGCGACGCTGGCAGCGTTGAGGCCAGGGGTTCGAGTCCCCTTACCTCCACCTCGAGTGTGGATCAAGTTCTGTGGCCCGGTGGTACGCCGGGCTGTTGTCATTCCGTTCTTTCGATGGCCAACCACCTTGTGCCGCCCGGCGTGTTCTCGTAGTGTGTTGCACTGCAAGGCGTTCCGCTACTACAGGGAACGCGGGATCCAGGGATGCTGAGGAAGTGGCGGCGGCTACAATGAGCGACGCTGGCGGGCCTATATCGACCTATCGAATGCGTGGTTCGCAGCCGCGTCCCATCTTGGGCGGTCGATCTCCGCGATCGTTATGGCGCGCCCCCATAATCCTGGTGATGGTCATGTTCGGATGGGCGCTGTTAGTCTTCGCTTTGGCAGCATTCGCCGCTCCCGACGATGCCAATGTGGAGGTACCTATTGAGGTTG
>CAZOJR010000095.1:2893-7713 GCA_964580165.1 uncultured Gaiellales bacterium | reverse complement strand
TCGAGATGCTTCGACCCAGGGAGAGAAGAGCACCCCGCATGCCCAATGCCATAAGTGTCCTTTTCAGCCAGCGCATCATCGCCTTCAGTCTGGGCCACCCCGGCTTCGGTCCGGCCCGCATCTCTTCCGAGCTTCGCCGGCCCCTCTGGGGCGGCTTCTCGGTATCGCCGGCCGGCGTCTACCGGGTGCTTCGCCGGCACGGCCTTCACACGCGGGAGAAGCGCCTGGGCCTCGTCGCCGGATACGCCTGCCCACCGGAGCCTCTACCCCGCGAGCCTGAGCCGGAACGGCACCTCGACGCTCCCCATCCCGGATCACTGGTGCAGATGGACGCCTTTGCCATCGGGCGGCTCTCCGGGACCAAAGGCGTGGTCTTGGCAGTACACGGCCATCGATGTCGCTTCCAGTTTCTGCTGGGCGGAGCTCCACACCTCGCCCAGGAACCCCACGGCCCATTGGTGCTCGCATCTTGCCGAAGAGGTGGCGAGGGATCTCGCGAGCCGCGGCTGGAAGCTCGAATGCCTTATGACCGACAACGCGAGCGAGTTCAGGAGCCATGAGTTCGAGGAGGATCTTAAGCGTCTGGGGGCCACCCACCGCTTCATCCGGGCGGGCCGTCCCCAGTCGAACGGCTGCGTCGAGCGCGTGCAGCGGACCATCCTCGAAGAATGCTGGAAGCCGGCTTTCGCCCGCTACCTCATTCCCAAGTACACCGGTCTTCGGCACGACCTCAAGCGCTACCTCGCCTACTACAACTCGGATCGAGCCCACACCGGTCGTCTGACCAAGGGAAGGACCCCCGAAGAGGTCCTTGGAAAGGCTAAGATGTGGTCTTAAGACGAGCGAAGATGCGTCGCTACATCTTTGAAGCAGGACATCCTAGCCGAACAAATCACGGCGCCGGTGGCGCCGGACCGGCATGCGCAGCCGCACCTCTTCGAGGTAGTCCATGTCCAGTTCGACGATCACCGTGCTCAATCCCTCACGGCATTGAGCAATGACGGTGCCCCAGGGGTCGACCACCATGCTGTGACCGAAGTTCTGCCTGTCCGCCGTGTACCAGCCCCATTGACCGCAGGCAGCCACGTAGCAACCATTCTCAATGGCACGGGCCCTGAGCAGCGGCTCCCAGTGGCTCACTCCGGTGGCAACAGTGAACGCGGCCGGCAAAATAAAAACTTGTGCGCCATGATCGGCCAGCATGTGGAAGAGCTGAGGAAAGCGCAGATCGTAGCAGATGGCCAGCCCAAGCTTAATGCCTTCGCAGTCGCACACGACTATCTCATTCCCGGCCGTGATCACCTTGGACTCAAAATATTCAAGACCGTCAGGCAACACCACGTCGAAGAGGTGCAGCTTGCTGTAGCGGGCTATCTCCACCCCGGTACGGTCGAAGACAACACTCGTATTGTAGATGTGCTCGCCACGCCTCTCGGCCAGGCTGCCACAGTGCAACCACACGCCGTGTTTTCGGGCTCTCTCTGCGGCCCAACAGCTGCTGGGCCCCGGGATGGTCTCGGCCGTATCTGTGTAGTCGCCGTCATCCCCATGGAAGTTGAACATCTCGGGCAGCACCACCAGATCCGCCCCCTGCTGCGCGAGATGGTCAATAGCTTCACCGGCCGCCGCCAGATTGCCGCTTTTGTCCTGACGTGAGTTGAGCTGAGCCAGACCGATTTTCACGCGTCCCCGGTATCCTAGACTCGAGTGACCCTACTCATCCCTCTATGTATTCAAGAGCCATGTGCCGCAACAACTCGGCATTCTGGCTGCAGCGGTCGGCAATGTTCTCCAAGCGCTCGATGATCGCCTTGAGTTGATGGAACGTCTTGAAATCGGTGTCCATCTCGAACATGCCGTGATATATCTCGGCGAACACTTCGTCGGCGCGGCTCTCTATTTTATCTACCATGCCGGCCAGCTTGATCACCTGGCTAAGATCGGTCCCCATGGCAACAACCGCGTCGCGCAAAACACGCACCGCTTCAAGGTCTACCTTAGCCATTTCGACCAACTGCCTATTCATATCGGCCGGAAGCGAAAACCTGCGCATGGATATACGATCTGCGGCACCCGCAGCCAAGTTGGCAATGCTATCCACCGACCCAACCAGACGAGCAAGATCGGCCCTGTGTATGGGGTATACACCCCCCAACGACACCCGGTCCAGTATGGCCTCCTTGGTGTCATCCGCCCGGCTTTCGAGCCGGTCCAGCTCGTCGGCGGCCTCGGCCAGTTCGTCATAGCGGTCGGCGGCAAACCGCTCAACGACATCCTGCAGCTTCTCGACGATCACTACCACCTGGTCGGCAAACTCGGCTAGATGTTCGAGAACCTGCTCTTCTCTCTCCTTGCCCATGGCGCCAATCGCGCCCTCGAGGGTGGTCTCCCCCCCGAACGTTCGTCTAATCCTGTCGAGTCGCGATTTCGCCACGTAAGCCCCCTACATCACAAGGTCGAGGAGGTAGTAGAAGATGGCAGCCGCTATGGCGCAGAACGGCAGAGTGACCAGCCAGGCCAGCATGATAGCACGGAAGACCTTCCAGCTGACTCCTCCCAGCTTGCTCGCCAAACCCGTGCCGGTGACCGCCGACGTGACCACGTGCGTGGTCGAGACCGGCAGCCCGAAGAATGACGCCAGCTGTATGATCACCGCTCCTCCGACCTCGGCGCTGAAGCCGTTGATGGGATGCAACTTGGTGATCTTCTCTCCCAGCGTCCTTACAAGCCTGAAGGAGCGCACCGACAGGAAGGTGCCTACGGCCATCGCCGCAGCGCAACTGAGTATCACCCAGAGCGGGAAGCCGTGTTGAGTGACGTAGTCCTTGACCCCCAGCCCATGTTGAGCCGCCAGATAGATCACGACGATGCCCATGACCTTGGTGGCATCGTTGGATCCGTGACTGAACGAGACCCAACTTGAAGAGAGTATCTGCATGTGTTTATAGAAACGGTCTGCGCGAGCCATGCTCATCTTGGTCTTAGCAAAGAAGAAGCGGCTGAGACGCATCAGTAGATATCCTGTGATGATCCCAAGGAAAGGTGATATCAACAGGGAAGCAAAGACGAGAATGACCTTGTTCCAATAGATGCCATCCATACCCAGAGCCACCAATCCCGCCCCAAGAAGACCTCCCATCAAGGCATGAGACGAACTCATCGGCAGTGCCCACAGCCAGGTCAGAATTTCCCACACACAGGCACCGAGCAAGGCGGCAATTATAAGTTGCGGCCGGTCAGCGACCTGGCTGGCATCAATCACTCCGCCGATGGTTTCGGCCACAGCCACGCCGATTGCCAACGGACCGATGAAGTTGAAGATGGCAGACAGGGCGATGGCGATACGAGGTTTGAGCGCGCCGGTGTAGATAACACACGAGACGGCATTACAGCCGTCGTGGAAACCATTGAGAAGGTCGAAAATGAGAGCGACCGCCACCACTGCGACGAGCAGTATGGTATCCGCGCTCAAATCCTCAGACCCTCCTTTTCAGGCGCACCCAAGACGGTGCCGCCGGCACTACTCGTTTTCTAGATACTCCAAGGCCATGTGGCGAATCAGCTCAGCATTCTGGCAACAACGATCTGCGATGCTCTCAAGGCGTTCGATAATCGCCTTGAGCTGATGGAAGGTCTTGAAGTCGGTGTCCATCTCGAACATGCCCTGGTACAGGTCGGCGAAGATATCGTCGGCTTCACTCTCCATCTTGTCCACCTGTCTCGCCAGACCAATCGTTTCGCGCAGATCGGACCCCATTGCCGCTACGGCGTCTCGCAGTACCCTAACCGCCTCCAAGTCTTTTTGCGCGAGCCTAACCAGCAGCTCATTCATCGCTGGAGTGAGAGAGAATCTGCGCATGGAAATGCGGTCAGCCGCACCCGCCGCCAGGTTGGCAATACCATCCATGGAGCCCACCAGACGAGCCAGATCCGCCCGTCCCATGGGAAAGACCGCCCCCTGTGCCAGCCGATCTAGAACGGCCTCCTTGGTGTCATCCGCCCGGCTTTCGAGCCGGTCCAGCTCGTCGGCAGCCTCGGCTAGTTCGTCATAGCGGTCGGCGGCGAAGCGCTCAACGACATCCTGCAGCTTCTCGACGATCACTACCACCTGGTCGGCAAACTCAACAATATCTGCAAGTATCCGCTCTTCAAGTTGCCTGCCGGTAGAGCTGGCTGTCCCTCCAAGAGCCGTCCGGCTCTCAGACCTGCGTCGCCTGCCCTTACGTTCCGACTCAGCCACTCATACTCCCTTAGATCGAGACCACCCGGTAGTAAATCACAACGCTTTACGCGACGCCAAAGCGCAAAGCATTCGTCGATCACCGGGCGCAAGCGCAATGCCAGGCTACATAATAGACGAGAGCCGGTTAAATCCGCATAAGACATATGCGCGCAAAATAGATGTGCTGCTGAACAGCGCTCACAAGCAACCGGCCGGCGCATATGCTTCTCCGCACCGACCGGTTGCGATTATCGTTTAGGTCTTACTCTTCTTCTCCGACCAGCCCGCCAAGTTCGCTTACAACCGCCATCAGACCCTGCACGGGTGTCATGATGCTTGTAGCGGCCTCCACAAGAGTCGCGTCGTCAGAAAGTGCGTCTATGGCTGTCTCAACATCAGTCCAGGCCTTTTCTGCCGCTGCCACGTCGGCCCCTTCAACACCCTCCGCAGCCGACACAACCGCTTGCCAATCGGGAGCAAGCGTGTCCTTGGCTGCTTTTAAGTCTGCAACAGTCCCACCGGAGGTGAATGTTGTCGTTAACTCGGTGACCTGGGTTTCGATCTTGGCCAGGGCGGTTCTCAGAGCCTCTTTGGCTTC
>CAZOJR010000095.1:0-2883 GCA_964580165.1 uncultured Gaiellales bacterium | reverse complement strand
TGACCCCCCACAACCGGCGACTGCCACGACGGACACTGCGAGGAGTATCGCCAATCCAAGAATCAATGCCTTCTTCGCTCTCACGAGATCCTCCTTGGTTTAGTCCACGTATTTGTATCAATGGTACATTTTCCGCGGTTCAAAAACACGGCGCATCCCCGCAACAGAGCGGGGATGCGCCGTTCGCTACGATCCACCAGCGCACTTAGATCGCCGGCCCCACTGACTGGGGCGCACCTGTCCAGCGTTTGCGCCGCGTTTAGATCTTCTTAACGGTTTACGGTGCCTTCCCAGGTGCCAACCTTCTTCTGCTTCTTCTCAGCTTCGGTGAACCAGCGCGTAGTGACGCACTTGGTCTCGGTGAAGAAGCGGATACCGTCCAGACCGAACACGTGGCTTTCGCCGAAGAAAGATTCCTTGTGGCCGGCAAATGGGAAGAAACTTACCGGGACCGGGATACCGACGTTTACACCCACCATGCCGGCATCCGTCCGGCGAGCAAATTCGCGAGCATAGTAACCGCTCTCGGTGAAGATACACGAGCCGTTGGCGAAGCGGTTGTTGTTCATGAGGGTGATGCCCTCTTCGAAGTCTTCCACGCGCTTCATGCAGCACACCGGACCGAAGATCTCCTCACGACCGAGGCTCATGTCCTCGGTAACGTGGTCGAAAATCGTCGCACCGACGAAGAAGCCCTTCTCAAAGCCCGGAACCACAGTGTTGCGACCGTCAAGAACCAGGTCAGCGCCTTCTTCGACACCTTTATCAATCCAGCTCTTGACAAAGGCCTGGTGCTCGGCACTGACCACCGGGCCGAGCTCGGTTTTCGGATCATACGAGCAACCGATGACACGCTGCAAAGCGTAGTGCTTCAAATAGCCAACAAACTCATCGGCCACGCTGTTCTGCACTACGCAGACGGGCAGAGCCATGCAGCGCATGCCGGCGCAACCGAAAGTGGAGTTGATGATACCCGCGGCGGCGCGTTCGAGCGAGGCATCCTCGAGAACGAGACCGTGGTTCTTGGCTTCAGTCTGAGCCTGAACACGCTTGCCGTGGGCGGCAGCGATGGAGTACACATGCTTGCCCACACTGGTGGAGCCCACAAACGACACACCGCGCACGACCGGGTGGGTCATCATGATCTCGGCCTCGTTGCGCGAGCAGGTAATGACGTTAACAACGCCCTTAGGTAGACCGGCTTCGATCAACAATTCCATGAGACGGATACCGGTAGTCGGCGTCAGGCTGGCGGCCTTCAGCACGAAAGTGTTGCCGGTGGCGATGCACAGCGGAACCATCCAACCGAAGGGGATCATGGCTGGGAAGTTAAACGGAGCGATGCCGGCAAAAACACCGAGCGGCTCGCGATAACTAACGGTGTCGTGTCCGGTGGACACGTTCATGAGCGACTCGCCCTTGGCGGTCATGGGGACGGTCACGGCGACTTCGCAGCCTTCGATGATCTTGACGATCTCGCCGCGGGCTTCGTCTAGATTCTTGCCGAGTTCGCGGGAGCACGTGTAGGCGAGCTCGTCCTCGTGCGCCTCTAGGATGGTCTTCCACCTGTAGAGCACCTGGGTGCGCTTCTGCGCCGGCGTCCCCGACCACTCGGGAAATGCCCTCTGCGCGGCCTCTATCGCCGACGTGACCTCGGCGGCGGTGCAACATGGAGCCTTGGCGATGACTTCGCCCGTGCTGGAGTCAGTCACATCCATGTACTTCTCGGTGGTCGACTCACGCCATTCGTTGTCAATGCAATACTTCAGGATTTCGACTTCTGACACGTTTACCTACCTTGCCCTTTCCTCTTGGGTACAAAAATGATCATTACCTAGTTTACAACTTGTCCCACGCTGCGAGCATCTTATCGACTCCGGCAAGCGCCTCCTCGATAATGTCCAATCCGTATTCCAGCTCCTCCCTTTTTATGATCAGCGGCGGCACAACAAAGAACACGTTGAAACGACCATACGTGTAGAGATATCTGGACTTGAGATAGGCGTTTAGCCTGGCCATCTCAGGCGACGTGCCGTTGTACGGCGCAAGCGGCTCCTTGGTAACTTTGTCTCTCACAAGCTCAAGCATGCTGAAGAGACCTTTGTAGCGCACGTCACCAACGCAGGCATACTTGTCCTTCATCGCCTCGAGCCGGCCAGCCAGGTAGGCGCCCTGACGCTCCACGTTCTCGAAGACCTTCTCCTCTTCATAGACCGCAAGATTAGCCAATGCCGTAGCGCAGGAGAGCGGGTGGCCGGAGTACGTGAGCCCGCATGACAACATGTTGTTTTCGAAGTAGTCGGCAATCTGTTTCGAGACAACGACGGCCCCCAAAGGTAGATAGCCGCTGGTGAGCCCCTTGGCCGTGGTAACGATGTCGGGAACAATGCCGTAGTGCTGGGTCGCAAGCCATTTGCCGGTACGCCCAAAGCCGGCCATAACCTCATCATCGATCAAGAGAATGCCGTATTTGTCGAGCAGGGCCCGCAGCCTGGGATAGTAATCGTCGGGCGGCACCAAGAGACCGTTAGTGCCGGTGATGCCCTCAGCCAGCATGGCCGCGATGGTATGTGGCCCTTCCATCTGGATGACCTCTTCGATGTGGCTGATACATTCCCGCTTACAGGTATCAACTGTATGGCCGAACGGGCACCGGTAGCAGTAGGGGTCAAACACGCGCACAATCCCAGGGATTCCCGGTTCCACCGGCCAGCGGCGCAGGTCTCCCGAAGCCGTCATGGCCCCCATAGTGGCTCCGTGATACGAGCGGTAACGGGTGATGATCTTGTCTTTGCCGGTGTACATGCGAGCCATCTTCATGGCATTCTCGTTCGCTTCGGCTCCGCCAAGACAGAAGAACGCCTTGGCCAGACCGGTGACCTC
>CAZOJR010000094.1:244-7744 GCA_964580165.1 uncultured Gaiellales bacterium | reverse complement strand
GCCGGGTCTGAACATGTGGGGCCGGCGGCCGGTTTGATCAATCTCCTGGGCTTCGGTATTTCAACTTTGGCTCCGTGGCTGTTCGGTGTCGCGCTGGATCAAGGGCTCGGTTATCTCGTGGGCTACGTAACCCTGGCCGCCTTCGGTGTCGCCGGAGCGGTGGGATCTATGTTCTTCAAACCTGGCAGAGGACCGGGGGCCCCGCCGGTCTGAGGCCGGCCGGTCGGGGCGCCGAATAGCCAATGACCGCGAAGATAGTGGCTGAATTATGAGATGGTGAATTATGAGATCGGTTATGAGATCGGTTGCTTGAGCAAGATCTTGCCGATGCTCCAGGCTTCTCCGAGGCGTTCTCCGAGCGTCCAGTAGTCATTACCGGGCATAGTCAGAACAAACGGACGGAGCTTGGCTACGTCTATCTGTCCCTCAGTTAGGATGGCCTCGGTGGCGTAGACATTCACCACTTCACCGATGAAGAAAAAGTCCTTCGGCAGATCGACCGTCTCGCTCAGGCGACATTCCATAGTCAGGGGGCATTGACGGACCATAGGAGCTGAGTCCAAAGAACCCCGGAAGATGTCTATGTGAGCCGACTTGTCTTCTTCGTAACCATGGACGAGACCGCAGTAATCGGCCAGTACAGCCTGGTCGACGCTGGGATAGCTCACACTGAATTGGCCGGTCTGCTGGATACCCTTGGCTGTATGCTGCCCGTGGCCCAGGGAGATTCCGATAAGGGGAGGATCGGAGTTCAGTTTCGTGATCCATGCCGCCGTCATGAAATTGGGCTTGCCGTCGGTCAGCGTGCCAATGATGACCACGGGCATGGGATAGACATTGAAACTTCTGCCGATGTTCTTCTTCGGCATGGCCCCTCCTCTCCGGTAGATCTGCCGAGTGTCCGCACGCCTGCCACAATCGTGTGATGAAACACGCCGGCCTCTTTGCGGACCTGCGGTCGCGTCGTGGGCCGGGTGGCTATCTGAGGTAGTTCCCAGAGCAAGGGAAGATGACACACCCGGGTGCACCCAAGAACATCGTGGTGGCTTCGCCCTCACTGCCTGTAAAGGTACGCTTTCACCTGGAGTCGGGTCCGTTGGAGGCAGTCGTTTCGCCCACGTATGTCTCATCGGCCGGGGGATTGTGGTGTCTGGCCAGGGGATTGTACTAATTGCGTGTTCTAGTTAGCTGGTAATGCCATATAGCTTGTACTAGAATATACGCACGACGGTTCCCGGCGTCTCATTGGAAACGATCTGTGCCGGTGTTCGCGCCGCAGCCCATGTGCTTACGGAGCGAGGCGTTCTCAGGAAGAAGGCCGTAGTTCACCTCGATGATCTCGGGTCTCCATCATTCGGCGGCTCGCTGCATAGCCCGTGGTACACAGGATCCAGAATAGGAGATCGAGATGCCACGAGGAGATCGAACGGAAGGAGTTCAGAAGAGCAGGGCACGCACAGAGGTGAGGTCGGGTCCTCCCAAGCTCCTGCTGTGGTGTGCGGGGGCTGCTTTGATCTTGTGCGGGATTGCCCTATTCTGCTACGCGCTTTTATCCCAAGGCTTTCTTGACGCTGTCTTCTACATCGTTGTAGTTGCCATGGGTGTCTATATCCTTCTCATCCCGTGGCGAAACCGGCGAGCGGCGGAGCGGGAGCATTCATCCGACGAGAAATAGCTGCTCTCGCAGCGATGGCTTGTCAATCCGTGGGGCTACTCTGCAGAGCGCCGGAATTTTGTTGCCACCTGAGTAGCCGTGTCGGCGAGCTGCTGCAAAGCAGCCGCTCGCCGCGACAAGGATTCTGCCATTGCCTCCAATGCACTGATGCCTTCATGGGTAATGGCATAGACTCGCCGGCTTGGGCCGGCCTCCGGGGTTTGCCAGGACGACGTGACAAGACCCTCGTGTTCCATTCCGCGGAGCATTCGGTACATCGTGCCGGAATCGACGCAGACCAAGTCACTCGCGAGTGATGAGATCTGCTCTACCAAGTCGTAGCCGTGAGTGTCGGAGCCGGCTAGCGAGGATAGGACCGCGGCTTCAAGCACCGAACGCCGATAACGGCCGCCGCCTGGTCCTCCTCCTGGTATGCCCCCTCCAGGTCCTGGGCAGGTGCCAGGTCCTACTTGTCTACCGCCCCGCCCTCGGGGTCCTCCTGGACTAGCCGTCATAGCGCATCACGATCCTGTCCTCTTGTTTGATCGACGAAAGACGTAGTCGTCAATTGCACGGTGCAGGGCGGATGCCGCATGGTTGGAGCAGTGCTCCTTCGCCTCCGGCAGACCGCCCAGCGCGACCATGATATCGACGTCGTCCATTTCGTAAGCCTCGTCGATGCTCTTTCCGGTGGCCAGTTCACTCATCATACTACAGGTTGCCACAGCCGCCGGGCATCCGAAAACTTTGTATTTCACCTCGGCAAGGACGTCGCCATCTACTCTGATCCAGACCTTGAAATGGTCACCACACTCAGGATCCCCGACGGTTCCTATCCCGTCGGGGTCGTCGATTTCTCCGACGTTTCGCGGATGGAGAAAATGTTCGAGAACTAGTGATCGCACACGTTTTCCCCGGTTACGAGGGCGCCGTCTAGGAACTGGCGTACGATCGTCTCCGGTTCGGCGGGAGAAGCTCCGGTTACGACACTCACGCCTTGTTCGGCAAACAACTGCTGAGCCCGGGATCCCATACCTCCCGCGATGATGAAGCCGGCACCCTTGTCTGCCAGCCAGGCGGGTAGCAGTCCGGGCTCATGCTCCGGCGCGGGTATGGTGGTTAGGCTGAGCACTTGCTTGGTTGCGACATCCACATCCACCATGGTGAATTCCTGGCAATGGCCGAAATGGGGGCAGAGAAGGCCATCGCTCGTGGGAACGGCGAAACGCATGACCGACTCAACGTTCTCAAACGGCTCGGTGTTAGGGACTGGTGTGTTCACAGGGGCATCTGCAGGAGCATCTGCGACCGTGGCCTTCTCGGTAGTCTCATCCTCGAGAGCGAGAATGGGCCCCAGCGCCTTATTGAACTCTTGGGCTGCCGGGCTCTTCGAATGGTGATAGACGAAGGGACGGCCTGCGTCGCCTGCTTCCACGATGGCAGGATCAAGCGGCACGCTGGCCAGGAGCGGGATGCCGGCCTTCGCAGCCATGGCACTGCCGCCATCCTTGCTGAAAACGTTGGTAACCTGGCCACAATGTGGGCAGACAAACCCGGCCATGTTCTCGATAACCCCCAGGACTCTCACGCCGACGAGTTCGCAGAATTTGACTGACCGGCGTACGTTGGTGAGCGCGGTCTCCTGCGGCGTAGTGACGATGATGGCTCCGTCCATCTTGCCTATTGCTTGACACACGGCCAAGGGCTCGTCTCCAGTGCCGGGAGGGGAATCGATAATGAGGTAATCGAGTTCGCCCCACTCGACCTCGCCGAGGAACTGCTGAATGGCGATGGCTTTCATAGGACCGCGCCAGACGACCGCCGCATCTCTTTCTCCCAAGAGGAACGCGATCGACATTACCTTGAGGTTGTCTCCCACCGTGGCCGGAATAAGGGTCTCGCCCTCAAGAGCAACTGGCGCATCGCGCAGACCTAGCAATTGTGGGACGGTTGGTCCGTGCAGGTCGACATCCAGCAGTCCAACCTGCTTGCCTTCGAGTGCGAGCGCGGTGGCCAGATTGACCGCGACCGTGCTCTTGCCCACTCCTCCTTTGCCGGACATGACGATGATCTTATGCTTAACCTGGGCCATTCTCTCGTTGACCGCTTGGTCCCTTTCTCCGGCAACCTGCTGCCCGTCGTTGCACGAGTGCGAACAACTCATCTCTGCTCCTCTACTTTCTCTAACATACTGTTAATGTTTTTCCACATGTCACGTATCTGATCGACCACGACACTGCTGCCGTATTCTACGATGCTCTTGCCGGCGACCTGTGCACGTACAACCGCGGTATCGTAGCTCAGTTCGCCTACGACGGGGAAGCCCCGTTCTGCACTGAACTCGTGGATGTGGGCGGCCATCTCAGGATTCAGGTCTCTCTTATTGATGCACACAACGAGTTGAAGGCTGAAACCAAGTACCAGATTGGCCACACGTTCGAGGTCGTGCGCTCCGGAGACTGTTGGTTCGGTTACGACCAGCGCCAGATCGGCACCGGTTACCGAGGCGATGACCGGACAACCGATGCCGGGAGGTCCATCTACAAGTACGAGACCGGCGCCCAATCTCTGTGCGAGCGCAAAGGCTTCGTTTCTTACGATTGTGACGAGCCTGCCGGAATTCTCCCCTCCGATGTTGAGACGCGCGTGCACCAGGGGACCATGCCGGGTGTCCGACACAAACCACTCTCCCCGATTCGCCTCGAACAGTTCCACTGCACCCGATGTGCATACCCGAGCGCAGAGACCGCAGCCCTCACAGGCAATCGGATCGACCTTGAATACACTCTCGCCTCCATCTAGACGAGTAGTGTGAATCGCGTCGAAGCGGCACTGATCCATGCACATCCCGCAGGCGCTACATCGTTCAGGCACGATCCGCGCTTCCTTGCCCGACGTGAAAGGTTCACGGCGCTTCAAGTCCGGGTCGAGCACCAAGTTCAGATCGGCCGCGTCGACATCGCAGTCGGCGAGCACTTGGCCGGAAGTTAGGGTTGCCAGAGCTGCCACCACGCTAGTCTTGCCCGTACCCCCCTTGCCACTCAGCACCACCAACTGCTTCGGAGCAGGTTTCGCGCCATTTGGAGCAGGCTTTGCGTCATTCAGCGCGGGGGTGGAGAGAGATTCCATTGCGCTCACTGGGCCACCGCCGCTACGATGCGCTTTTTGACTTCAGAAGCCAGATTCCGGAGGTTGCCGGCAAAGGCCTCGTCGGTAGCAGAAAAAACCTCGCCTCGTGAGCATGCTTCGGCAATGTGTCGGTCATCGGGTATTTCCAATAAGACGGGCACTCCTTCGGCGAGGCAGTATTCGTTTACACGGGAATCGCCGAGGCCGGCACGGTTGATTACCACTCCGCACGGCAGGTCCATCTGCCGGGCGGTTTCCACAGCCAGGCGAAGATCGTGGAGACCGAACGGGGTCGGTTCAGTGACGAGGAGCGCAAAATCCGTATTTCTCATAGCTTCAACTGCAGGGCACGCAACCCCGGGGGGTGCATCTATGATCACCACATCCAGAGGGGGCCCCGCGGATAGATTTTTGACGGCTCTTATGATGGGAGTCGACCGGGCTTCGCCCACATGCAGACAGCCCCAGCGGAAATAGATGCCTCCTACCTCACCCGATCCAAGCATGCCAATCTCGCGATTTGTTTCGGAAACCGCCTCCTCGGGGCAGACATAGGCGCATACCCCACAGCTATGGCACAGCTCGGGAAGTAGTAGCGGCTTACCCGGGAGGGCCAGCAGAGCGTGAAACTCACACGCTCCGGCGCAGAGTCCGCATCCGGTGCAGGCCTGCTCGTCGACGGTCGGGATTGGAGTACCTACCGGCTCGGTCGCGTCGAAGGGCGGCCTCAAATAAAGATGACAGTTGGGCTCCTCGACATCACAATCGAGAAGGCCGACAGATAGTTCACCCGCTTCATGGGCAAGAGCAACCGCCAGATTCACCGAAAGCGTGGTTTTGCCCGTGCCCCCCTTGCCGCTGGCTACGACAATCTTCACGTGATCTCGATCTACCAGTGACTGTCTACATCGGCCGAAGCGGCGAGTTTGAGTTCGCCGGCTTCGTATCGGTTGACCGCATCTTCGACCGTGCCCTCCGGCGAGAGGTAGACGTCGATCCCGGCGGCCTTCAAAGCTCGGAAAGCCTTTGGTCCGCAGTGACCGGTTATGAGGACGGTAGCCTTGTTATCGATTACGGTCTGTGCCGCCTGCACGCCGGCGCCTTGAGCCGCGCTCATTCCTGCACGGTTGTCTATCGCCGTGGTGGTGCGCTCAGGGGTATCCACGACGAGCAAATATTGAGCTCTTCCAAAGCGCTGGTCGAGCGGACTCGACAGCTCAGGGCCCGCCGCGGTGATAGCCAATCTCATGTGATGCTCCTCTCCAGTCAGGTTGAACTACTGTTCCTGTTTGTCCGGTGTCTTTGGCTTTGTCCTTGTCCGCCACCACCCCCGCGTCCCTTTCCAGAACCTCTTCTGCCGCCAATGCCTCGCCCAACCCCAGGACCACCGGTATTTCCGGCAACCCTTCGTCTGCATTGCCGGCTGGCCTTCCCAAGCCCTGCGGCACGGCCGCCCTTGGGTACGGCGACCCCGGCGGCGTTGGTGTTGCGATTGCCCGGCAGGAGCGAGAGCCCGGTTGATCGGCCCTGCCTGCGGTCGAGAAAGAAGGCGGCGACGCTCAGAAGGCCGGACAGCACCCTTTCTATGGCGTCCAACCTCGACGGTGAAAGTGCCGGCGCGCGCGCGGCCGCCGCGGGAACCGCGGCACCGCGCGCGCCCGGGGACAAGGGGGTTGTTCTTGCCGGTAGAGACTCAGTTTCTGGGTAACGTGCAGGAACGTCTGCGGGAGGATATTCCGAGATGGTTTCGACCGAGATGATGGCTCCCGTGAGACATGCGTCAACGCAGCGGCCGCAGGATGTGCACACCGTCTGGTCTATCGAGGCAGCGTTGCCCTTTATTGTCAAGGCACCCTGAGCGCAGACATCTACACATATCCCACAGCCGGTACACAGATTTTCGTCGACGTATAGCATAACCCCGCCGATAGCTAGAGACTTCAATAACAGCTAGATGCATTTTACATCTATATGAAAGCACCATTTTACCAGCGCGTCAAGTATGAGACGGTCGCGTTGTGGCAACGGTGCGATAGAAGACCCTACCGCTAACGCTCACCAGCTCAACCTGATTGCGGGTGTGCAGTCCGTCGAGGTGTTTCAGCACGTCCAGTACATGGATACCCAACCCGTGGGCGATGTCTTCGGCCGTGCATGGACGCCTGTCGAGCAAGGCCAGGACGCTGGCGTCGGTGGTACGGTCCACACCGGACAGGGGGTGCGTCTTGGCGGCGAAGTCACAAACGATGTCGACGTTACCGGAGAACAGGCGGGACAGTTCGAGCATTTGTTCTTCCGGCACCGGGCGTACGAAATCCTCGGCCGGTGGCCGGATAGTGGTGTTCAGCTGAGTCCTTGCCGGAGCCATGTCCCGTACCAAGGCGGCGATTTTCTCGACCGCGGCCGGAGTGTCGGTTAACCCGAGAAGCAGCATCACCTCCAGCCATATCTCCCCTTGGAAGCGTGACGTAAAAGTAGCCAGACCTTGAACCATAGCGTCGAAGGTGACGGCTGGGTTGGGCCGGTTGATGCGTTCGAAACCAGGGGCGTCACCGGCATCGAGCGAAGGAAGTACCAGGTCGGCTGGCATCAACTCGTCTTGGACTTCCTCCATCCACAAGAGAGAGCCGTTTGTTATCACAGCCACCGGGATGCGGGTAGTGTCTTTGATTGCCGCCAGTAGCCGGCCGATGTCCGAGTTCAAGGTCGGCTCACCC
>CAZOJR010000094.1:0-234 GCA_964580165.1 uncultured Gaiellales bacterium | reverse complement strand
ATGTAATCAGGGGTTTCGCCCGCGGCAAGCACGCGGTCAAGTTCGGCCAGCACTTCAGCATGGGGGACATACTCCCGGCGTTCAACAGTCCTATTGGTGGTCCGCCCTAGTTGACAGTACAGACAATCGTATGTGCAGGTCTTGAATGGGACCAGGTCGATGCCCAAGGACCGGCCCAGCCGGCGCGAGGGGACCGGTCCGTAAGTGTAGCGACGTTCGATGGGTCCGGCGGTC
>CAZOJR010000093.1:5792-7830 GCA_964580165.1 uncultured Gaiellales bacterium | reverse complement strand
CAACAGAGAGATTGCCCCCCACCATCATCACAGCGCCCACCTCGCTGATCGCCGCTCCGAATCCAGCTACGATGGACGAAAGCAGTGTGATACGAGCCTCACGAATGACAAGCCAGGTACTCTGCCAGCGAGACGCTCCCAGTCCCAGAGCCTGCAGCCGCACTTCTTTTGGAACAGAGGCTACACCGCTCATGGTTATTGCCCCGATTACAGGTGCAGCAATGAAGAACTCAGCGATGATCATCGCAGTAGCAGAGTAGAGAAGGCTTAGGGAGCCCAGCGGGCCTTGGCGGGACAGGAGCAGGAACACAAACAAACCGACAGCCACCGGCGGCAGCATCAGCCCCACGTTCAGAAGAGTCGCCACCGTTCCCCAGCCCCAGAACCGCCTAAGGGCTAACCAGGTTCCCAAAGGTATCCCCACGATCATCCCGAGGATCGTGGCGGTCCCCGCGACCTTCAGCGACATCCACATGACCTCGTAGACATAGCTGTCTCCGTGAACTAGAAGAGAGACAGCTTGTTTGATGGCGTCCCAGAAGACTTCCAACGTAGGGCCCTCCCGTGAAGAAAAGGGGCGCCTCGCCGTCTGGCGAGGCGCCCCCATTGTACTGCTTCGCTCGGCCTACTCGACCTGGCCGGCGTTCGGCACAAACAGCGGCTGTCCAAACTCCTCAGCACCATAAGTGCCTATCAGATCCTGCTGAACCTCATCAGAGACTATCCAGTTCAGGAAATCAGTGGCGCCTTGCTTGTTCACCCCGTTCGCGCAGGTGATGACGTGATACTGGTTGAAGAGAGCCGTATCTCCTTCCACCAGGAGCTCCAACGCCAGCGATTCTCCCTTAGTGAGAAAAGTGGCTCGGTCGGCCAGTGTATACCCACCGGCCTGATCGGCGATCGTTAGAGTGTCGCCCATACCTTGGCCGGTGGTCTGATACCAGTCGCCCTCGGGTGTAATCCCGGCCTTTTCCCAGAGAGTCAGCTCTTTCTTATGGGTCCCCGAGTCATCGCCTCGCGTAAAGAAAGTAACCTGAGATTCGGCAATAGCGGTAAACGCCGCTACCACATCGGTCATTCCCTTGATCTTCGCGGGATCGGCGGCCGGTCCCACAACGATGAAGTCGTTATACATAACCGCTTCACGCTCCACGCCAAAGCCGTCTTCCATGAAGGTCTCTTCAGAAGCGGGAGAGTGCACCAAAAGCACGTCGGCATCGCCGCTTTCACCTAGAGCAAGGGCTTCACCACTTCCCACGGCGACCACCTTGACCGTGTACTGCGGATACGCTTCATTGAAAGCCGGTATCAGCACATCAAACAGGCCGGAATCTTGGGTTGAGGTCGTTGACGCAAGGATCAGCTCCGACTCCGCAACCGTCGTGGTGGTATCAGGTGCCGCTGTGGTGGTGGTTTCAGGCGCAGCCGTGGTGGCAGGCTGAGCCGCCGTGGTCGTAGTCTCTTCTCCTCCTCCACAGCCGGCCACTATGGAAGCGACCATCAGCACAAGAGCCGCCAGCAGCAATACAAGCCTCAGTCCGCGTCTCGACCGATAAGCATTCATTATCTCCGTCATTTTCATGCAGCATCCTTCCCTGTCGATGTTCCATTTCCGAAGTGAATTCCGGTCGACTCCGGAGACTTCCGGAGCAGTCGGCTCGGCGAGGCAAACCGCATGCGTCACCCCCGTTGTCTGTTACGCGGGAGTCGCTCGCAAGTACGACCGGAATGACCCTCAGAACTGCAGGTTGTGAGGATACATCAGGTGCAAGATCGGGTACAACACTTGTGCAACCGCACCATTCCCACCTCCATGGGAGAGCCGCTGAGGCGCAGATAAGGCGCTCGTGCGCCGCTCACCGCCATCCTATAGCGCGATAACGCCACACCGAGTAGAATCCAGGTGGTCTGCTAAGGCCGGAGGACAACATGCCCGCCACCCAACGCATTCTAGCCGCCTACGAACATGGCCTCAGAAAGCTGGCCGATGAGCTCATCGCCGAAAACGAACCGTCGGATGAAGAACGCGCCCATCTAC
>CAZOJR010000093.1:0-5782 GCA_964580165.1 uncultured Gaiellales bacterium | reverse complement strand
AACCGCGCCAGATCGAGAGGAGCGTCCCGTACTCAACCTGTCGCTTCGCAGCTTGGTTGATAACAACCTCATGACCCCGTGGCATGCCCGATTTCTCAGCGGCAGCCTAGCGCTCAAGCGAACGGTGATAGTCAGCGGAGAAGAGAATGTGGGCAAGTCCACGCTGCTCAACGCCATCGTCGACCTGCTACCCCGTGACCAACGCATCGTGGCCATAGACGATGCCGAAGAAGGCCTGCCGGTGCTCCAGAAGAGATCTTTCACCGTGCATCTTACGGCCAAGCCGGGAACTCCGGCCCGGGCTGGGGCCTTTCGCAAAGCCACCGATATGATGCCGGAGTGGATCGTGGTGGGTGAACTCGTACGACGGGAGGGTCCGGCCTTCTTCGAAGCTCTCGCAAGTGGCTGCTCTGGTCTGGCGACGGTCCAGACACCGGAGCCTGAGGTGGCATTCGGTGACTGGCTATCGATGGGTCGGATGACGGCTGGGCATCTCGAAAAGATCAATCCCCTGGTGCTCCACCTGTGCAGGGACCAAAGAGGACGTCCCCGCATACAGAAGATGATTGAGGTAACAGTGCAAGAAGGCTCACTGGTGGTGACAGCCCGCAACCCAACGGCATCCGCCTACCCTAGCAGTCCAGCAGACTCCTGAGTCCCTCCTCATCCAGCAGGGTGATCCCAAGTTGTCTGGCTTTCGTAAGCTTGGATCCCGCATCCTCCCCCACCACAACGTAGTCGGTCTTGGAACTGACCGAGCCCGTAACCCGACCGCCCGCGGCCACGATGAGGTCAGCGGCTTCCTGGCGTGATAGAGACGGCAGGGTTCCGGTCAACACAAATGTCTTGCCCGACAAAGATCCGCCCTGGTTGCCGTACCCGAATCCGACTCCGCCGGCCGCCGGAATTCCTTCAAAGCTCGCGTCGGCCTCCAAGGCACTTCGGCCGGACCCCACCTGAGCCGGCACCACCATCGGGGCCGTCATGGTCACTCCTGCCTCCTCCAACCGAGCCAGCAGACGTAGATTCTGCGGATCGTGGAAATACTGCCACACACTCTCGGCAATCACGGGGCCAATGCCCGGTGTTTCGCCGATTTGCTCCACCGTGGCCTCTCGCAGAGCCTGCATGCTTCCGAAACGCCGTACGAGCAAGTCTGCATTCTCGGCACCCACATGGAGAATCCCAAGCGCGAATATGACCCGAGCCAGAGGACGCTTCTTGGATGCCTCCACCGCCACGATGACATTGACAGCCGATTTCTCACCTAAACGCTCCAGCCCGGCCAATTGCCCTGCCTCCAAGTGATACAGATCGGCCGCATCACGGATCAGCCCAAGGTAAAGCAGTCTTTCGATGAGCTTGTCGCCCACACCATCGATGTCCATGGCTCCCTTACTTGCGAAATGCTTGATGCTCTCGGCGCGCTTCGCGGGGCAATCAGGATTGGAACACCGCACAGCTACTTCCCCCGACGTCCGGACTACGGGAGCGCCACACGATGGACACTCGGTGGGCATATAAAACGGCCTTTCTTCACCGGTGCGGAGACCGGTTACAGGAGCCACCACTTGGGGTATGACATCGCCGGCCCTTTGGAGAATCACCATGTCACCTTCGCGGAGATCCTTCCGGCGGATGTCATCCTCATTGTGGAGTGTGGCCCGTTCCACCGTGACGCCGCCGACTTCCACCGGTTCCAGCTCCGCCCAAGGATTGAGTACGCCCGTTCTTCCCACGTTGATGTGAATCTTCACCAGACGAGTCTGAGCGGTGGTCGGCGCGAACTTGTAGGCAACGGCCCAGCGCGGATCCCGGCCGGCCGCTCCCAAAGCCGCCTGCAGCAGACGATCATCCAGCTTAATCACCACGCCGTCGATATCATAGTCAAGGTCATCCCGGCGCTCCTGCCAGCGTCGGCAGCCCGCAACCACCTCGTCCAACGTGGTCACCACGCTTACGTCCGGATTGACCCGGAATCCGGCCTCGCGCAGCCATTCGAGGACCTCGTAATGGCTGGAGAACTCTCGTCCTTCAACATATCCCACGCCGTAGAACCAGGCGGAGAGCGGACGCGAAGCCGTGATCCGGGGATCCAGCTGACGCAGCGATCCCGCCGCCGCATTGCGCGGATTTGCGAAAGTGGACTCACCGGTCAACAGGCGCTGCTCATTGAGCTGGGCAAAGGCGGCCAAGGGCAGATAGACCTCCCCTCTAACCTCGACAAACGGCGGGTGAGGGACAGCGCCAGACAACATGGCCAATGGAACGGTAGAGATGGTTCGAAGATTACCGGTCACATCTTCCCCCACCTCACCGTTACCTCTCGTCGCGCCTACAACCAGGCGGCCATCCTCGTAGCGAAGCGACACGGCCAAACCATCAATCTTGGGCTCCAGCACGAAGCGCAGATCTTCGGAGTCGGAGCCGGCGTCACCGGCCAGCTTGACAACACGCGAATACCAAGCGCGTAGCTCTTCCTCGTTCTTAGCATTCGCCAGCGACAGCATGGGCTCCCTGTGGAGCACTTGCGTGAACCCTGTCAGGGGCTCACCGCCCACTCGTTGTGTTGGAGACTCCGGGATGATCAGCTCTGGACGAGTCGCCTCCAGATCCTGGAGTTCACGAAAGAGAGCGTCATACTCGACGTCGGATATCTCCGGGCTGTCAAGAACGTAATAGTGATACTCGTGATGGCGAATGAGGGTTCTCAATGCCTCGATCCGTTCGACCACCACCATATCTCCATCTGCCGCCGAATCGTCCGTGACCACCGGTCCCTCCTAGATGCCCAGAACCTCCGCCAACTCAGGAATAGTATGGACCAGTGCATCCGGCTTTTCAGCCTCCAAAGTCACGGCATCGAAGACCCCCCACGTCACCGCGACCGCATACACCAGCGCCGCCAGCGCCGCCTGGATATCGGAGGGGCTGTCACCTACGTACGCAGCGTTGTCTGCGGAGACTCCGAGCATCTCCAAACACGCAAGTATCGGTTCGGGGGAAGGCTTGTTGCCCGAGCTCTCGTCGGCGCATACCGTCGCATCGAAGAAGCTCTCAATGCCCGTGAGATCGAAGGCCATCTGCGTTGTATAGCGGGACTTGGAGGTCACCAGCCCCAACCTGACTCCCGAGTTCTGCAGAGCCTCCAAGAGGTCCAGAATACCATCGTAAAGCTTGAGCATGCGATCATGTTCCCGATGATTGAATTCCCGGTACACAGCAACCAGTTCATCCGCGTGCTCAGGGCTGAATAGCACCATTTGTTCCCGCAAAGGACGGCCCACCCAGGTAATCGACTCCTCCCGTGAGATTTCCCGGCCCAGTACCTCACGGATGGCATGCTGAAAAGAAATGATGATCAACTCGACTGAATCGACAACGGTACCGTCTAAGTCGAAGACCACAGCTCTATAAGCAGGTAAGCGCTGCACGGACTGACTGCCCTTAGGAGCGGGGCGTCCGGAATGGAGCATTGACTCCGTTGGGACGGATCCCATCAGTCCGCATCCCAACAATGCAGCGCGTCTTCCCAGCCACGTAACTGATCCAGAGCCTCGTGTGACATGAGATCGAAATGGAGCGGAGTGATCGAAATCCAGCCTTCGGCAATCGCTTCAAAATCTGTTCCCGGTTCTTGATGCCAGCTGAGATCGTCGTTGTAGATGTGATACCCACGCCGGTTACCCTTGGTCTCTCGATACTCAACCTTGTCCCCGTATATGCGCTTTCCCAGAAGAGTCAACCGGACACCTCCGATTTTCTCCCATGAGCGATCCGGGCAATTCACGTTCAAAAGGGTCTTTGCAGGAAACCCCTGCGCCAGAGCTGTGGACACTAGTCTGTGAGCAAAACGGGCGGGAACACTGAGATCGTATCCAGCACAATAGCCCTCCGCTGAGAGCGCAATGGCCGGAATGCCCAACATAATCCCCTCGAACGCGGCCGCTACGGTGCCCGAATAGGTAATGTCGTCCCCCAGATTGCCGCCCAGGTTGATACCCGAGACGATCAGATCCGGCTCGCGATCAAGCAGACCAAGCGCGGCCATACGTACGCAGTCGACAGGTGTGCCGTCGGTGCTATAGGCAACGCTACCATCCGCCAACTCCACCTCTTCCACCCAGAGAGGGCTGTGCATAGTGATACTGCGGGCAGCTCCCGATCGGTTCTGATCGGGAGCGACAATATGCACCTCGCCGAGGGGATCCAGCGCCTCCTTGAGTACGGCAAGGCCAGGCGATCTCACGCCATCGTCGTTGGTGAGCACGATCAGCGGGCGCGAGCATCCAAAGGCGACGAGCGCACAATCACGACCCGCCATAGCAGCAGACGGCGTGTCAGTCACTCTTGGCGGTTGAAGCCGCCGGAACAGATTTGCCCGGCTCCGATACTGCCGGCTTGGCACCTTCGCTGGATCCTCCGTTATCCGAACCGGCGGACGCCTCCGAGTTACCACCATTAGCGGCATGACTGCCTGAATGACCTATGGTGTTGCGCCGGGCATAGTCGGTAGTGTAGAAGCCGTTGCCCTTGAACTGAATGGCCACGGGGAACAGTAGCCTCTTCACCGGCTGCCCGCAGATCTCGCACTCCTTGACCGGTTCGTCGGACATGCGCTGGAACCGCTCAAACTGATGATCACATGAAAGACAACGATATTCGTACGTAGGCAAGGCTCTCAAACCTCCTGATTCATCGACCGCATAGTATACCGAAAAATGCGCTGACGTGCCGGAGGATTTGGCACTCTATGCACGAGAGTGCCAGGATTGCTGCAAAGCAGTGCTACTCCACAATCTCGGCTCCGAATCTCCCATCATGCCCTCACCGTTATATCTTCATCTGTTCCTTCGCCAAGCCAAGTAACCAGCGAATGCCATAACCACCCAGTTGACCGTGCCACGGCTGGAAACGCTAAAGACCACCGCGTCCCAACTCACCCCTAAACTCGCGAAGGCGGCAACAACCGGAGGCAAGACAAAGGCCCAGACCGTGGATACAGCCGCGACAGCCGCGGTCTGCACTCCGTGATAGCGGCCGGAGGCCCGGGACACCGCCTCGCCGACCAGGTACCCGATTCCCGCGGCCACAAAGATGAAGAAAAAGAAGAACCCGATGCTCCCGAGGACATAATAGTAGGCAAATCCAACGGCTGTCCCGGCACCCAGTCCGGCCGCCACCGCCCGAAGGAGTAGATGGCTCTTCAAAGTTACCCGCGAAGATCGCGGCATCTTTGCGCATTCCCGGCATTTGATGCCCACCGCGGAATACACCATACAGTCCGGGCAGAGCGGTTTGCCGCATTCGTTGCATGTGACCATGGTCATACGACCGGGATGATTCGCGCACGGTTGTTCCCGCGCCGCCACTAACTGCCGCTCGTTACTCACCGGCAACCACGACTTCGCCTCGTGACCAGTACCACCTCACCAGGGCCGCTTAGGGTGACCAGCTCCTTGCGGTAGCTGCGATGCACCGCTTCCAGCTCTTCCTGGGCCTGCCGGGTTAGTAACTCCATCTTGGCCTGAAGATCTTCGAGCTTCTTCTGTAACCTGCCTATCTGCTCTTCCATCTCCATAACCCGTTCGACTCCGGCAAGGTTGAGCCCGCATTCGCCCACGAGTTCCTGAATGCGTCGCAGCCGTTCCACATCCTCCAGCGAGTAGAGCCGTGTGCTCTTTGACGAACGCTGGGGCCGGATCAAGCCCCTTCGTTCATACATACGCAATGTTTGAGGGTGCATATCGGCCAGTTCGGCCGCCACCGAGATCATGAAGAC
>CAZOJR010000092.1:6709-7863 GCA_964580165.1 uncultured Gaiellales bacterium | reverse complement strand
GTTGACACCTGAGCGTCAACGCGACGACGCGCACGATACTTCGACATCCGATCCTCCCTGAAGGACCGGGCGATCCCAGCGACCGCCTGGTCCCGATAAAGAGAACACCGTCAGTCGACGTCAAGGATTATGTTGACCGGGCACTGCCGCTCGCGGTCCGCGGCCACGCTTCCGCGGCTCTTCAGCCCGCTGGTTAGAAACTCAGTTTGAAACGCCCCTTACGACGTCAAAGTGCGTGACCGTCGTCTCCCGATCGATGAGGAACTGGTCGTCCTCCGGATAGAAGACCGCAACGGAGATGTCATCGCCTGCAAAGGCGACGATATCGCTGCGCGAACGCCAAAACGAAACCGTGCGCACCTCTGTCCGCCCGTCGCCGAGGTCGCGCATTAGTGCATAGGCACCTCGGTTTCCCGGCGTCGCCCGGTACGCGGTCAGCCCTGTCCGTTCGAGATACTCGGCGTAGGCTGCGCGATCGGAGGTACGCACCCACCCGGTCCAACTCCGAAAAACTGCCGCGTCATCAGTGCCCATGATCCATCCTCTCACCGCCCGCCTCGGCCAAAGATGAAGTGTCAGTCGACATAACTACACGAGCGGCATAACAGCGTCAAGTGCCCGTAGAGGTCGGGCTGGCTGGTCTCCCAAACCCCACGGGTCGGGTTCCACACCGCGAAGGGTTGCATCGCCGGGGGTTGCGGTTGCCGCGCCAGCGGGAAGGATGGCGCCCGAGCGATGATGGGCAGAATGTATATTTCACCCCGCAAAGCCCCGACGTCGGCGGCGCCTGGTGGCCAACCCTGCCTACGGTGCGGACACACTGTCGCCCCTCTTCGTAATGGCGTCGAGCTTCGACTGGGTAGGCGAGCGGACATCACAAATGCGCCGGTCGCAGGCTAAACATTGTATTAGTGACAACGGAGGTGGGCGATGCTGGATTTGAACCAGCGACTTCTGCCGTGTGAAGACAGCGCTCTCCCCCTGAGCTAATCGCCCACATCAGGGGCGAAATGATACCAGCAGGGTCGCCAACGCACCAGGCCGGGGCGCCGCGGAATCTACATCCGCTCCGCCCGGAAGCGTCGTAGCCGCAATGAATTCGATACCACGCTCACCGACGAAAGCGCCATCGCGACGGCCGCATACATCGGGTC
>CAZOJR010000092.1:0-6699 GCA_964580165.1 uncultured Gaiellales bacterium | reverse complement strand
GAATGCCGGGTAGAGTATCCCGGCGGCCACCGGGATAAGAACGATGTTGTAGCCAAACGCCCAGCCCAGATTCTGTTTGATAACCCGCATGGTGGCCCGGCTGAGCCGTATGGCCGTCCCGATGGGGGTGAGATCTCCCCGGATGAGGGTGACATCCGACGTCTCCATGGCCACATCGGTACCGGTGCCGATTGCCATCCCAATGTCGGCCTGCGCCAGAGCCGGGGCATCGTTTATGCCGTCCCCCACCATTGCCACCGTCTTACCAGCGGCCTGAAGATCCTTGACCACTTGGGCCTTGCGCTCCGGGAGCACCTCCGCCAAGACTCTCTCGATACCCGCCTGGCGAGCGATGGCCTCAGCCGTTCGCCGGTTGTCGCCGGTGATCATATAGACCTCCAGGCCCAGCTCCACCAGATCGCGCACCGCCATAATCGAGTCACTCTTGAGCACATCGGCCACGCCAATCATCCCGGCCACAATCCCGTCCACCGCCACGAACATGGGAGTCTTGCCTTCCCCGGCCAGCCGATCCGCTTGATCTTCAAGCTCGCCCAGAGACAGACCACGCTCGTCAAGCAACGCGCGATTACCCAGAAGGATACTAAAAGGCATAGGAGGAGGAACCGGGCTTGCTTGTGACTCACAGCCATCTCGCTCCCGGCGTACCCCCTCGTGCACCGTGCCTGAAGACGTCGGGCCGGTATCAACCCGCAGCGGTCGTAGCGCGGGCGTTTCCGACCGGTGAAGCTTAGCTTCGACACCTTTTCCTGGAATAGCTGAGAAATCTGTAGCCTTCAAGAGCCGCAGCTCTTGCGCCTGCGCCGCCTTGACGATAGCCTCGCCAAGCGGGTGTTCCGAGCCCTGCTCGGCCGAGGCGGCCAGGCGCAACAGTTCGAATTCTGGTGCAGCCGTAGACGGCGCCAAGCCCACGGCATTCACGATGCCTGCCATCGCCTCGGTGGTGATGATTTCGGTCACCTCCGGTTCCCCGCGGGTCAGGGTACCCGTCTTGTCCAGCACAACCGTATTCAGCCTGTGGGCCCGTTCCAGCGCTTCTCCAGAGCGGATGAGAATGCCGTTCTCTGCTCCCTTGCCAGTGCCCACAACTATGGCGGTCGGCGTAGCCAAACCCATCGCGCATGGGCAGGCAATGATGACCACCGAGACGAAGGCCAGAAGGGCCAGAGTAAAGGCGGGCTCCGGTCCGGCAAGATACCAGACCACGAAGGCCACCACGGCAATCCCCAAGACCAATGGAACAAAGATGCTCGCAATGTAGTCCGCTGTGCGCTGTATGGGCGCTTTCGATCCTTGAGCTTCCTCCACCAGACGTACGATCTGGGCCAGGACTGTGTCACGTCCCACCTTCACAGCACGAAAGCGGAAAGTGCCGGTACGGTTCAGAGTCGCACCAACAACCTCATCCCCCGGTCCCTTCTCCACGGGGATCGACTCCCCCGTCAGCATGGATTCATCGACCGTCGAACGGCCCTCCGAGACGACCCCATCCACGGGGACCTTTTCTCCCGGTCTCACAACAACCACGTCGCCGACCACAACCTCCGCCACCGGGATATCGACCTCCTGGATCACGACGCCGGTGGTGACACCGTGCTCCACGCCAACGGCGGGGACATCACTGCCCCCACCAACGTCCGCACCGCCCACCGTCCTGACTACCCGCGCTGTCTTGGCCTGCAGCCCCACAAGCCGGCGCATGGCAGCCGAAGCTCGTCCCTTGGCCCGCGCCTCCAGATAGCGGCCCAGCAGGATGAGCCCGATGATGATCACGGCCGAGTCGTAATAGACGGCGGCTTTGAATCCGGCTCCCTCCGCCTCTTCAAATAATCCGGGGAAGAAAGTGACTGCGGTCGAATACAGATAGGCAACCGATGTCCCCACCGCGATGAGAGTATTCATGTCGCTCGTCCGATGCTTTAGTGCCGCCCAGGCTCCTCGGTAAAACTGCCCGCCGGCCCACACCTGCACAGGGGTGGCCAATATGAACATGATGATCCACTGTCGCTCAAAACTTATCCATGATTCGGGAATAAGCATCATGAGCATGAGGATTACGCCCACCGCCAAAGCAACAACACACTTCGCGACAAGAAGATGGAGCTGCTTCTGCCGAACTGCCTCCTCACGGGCACCCGGATCCGGTAAGCTTCCGGCCGCCGTACCGGCGGCGGATTCGTCCGGCGTTACCAGTCTGTAGCCCGCTTCCTCGACCGCCCGTGCTATGTCTTGCAACGCGATCACGCCGGGAAGATAAGAAACCGTGAGTTTCTCGGTGGCAAGATTCACCGACGACCGGGTCACCCCCGGCAGTCCGCCAACCGCTTTTTCCACCCGCCCGGCGCAGACCGCGCAGCTCATCCCGCTCACGGGATAACCGGCCGTCGCCTCGGTGACTCCGTAACCGGCCTCTCGCACCGTCTCCACCAGATCACCCAGGCCTACCTTGGCGGGATCGTACCGGACCTGCGCACGCTCGGTAGCAATGTTGACGGTCGCCTGTTCAACCCCGGAAAGCACAGCCAGCGCCTTCTCGACCCGGCCGGCACAGGCTGCGCAATGCATGCCGGTTACCGGAAAGGAGATGATCGTCAGGTCTTCACCGCCCACTGGCACTCCTCACGGCTCAGGCACATGAGTCGAACCAAAGCGGCGGTTGGTCACTATTGCACCTTGCTCCGCAGGTTACGAGTCTTGTCGATAGCCTGCAACTTGGCCAGAGCCTTCGCCTCGATTTGACGGATGCGCTCACGGGTCACCCCAAACCGTCTGGCCACTTCTTCGAGGGTACGGGGATGTTCACCCTTCAGTCCAAACCTGAGCTCAATGACTTTGCGTTCCCGGTAAGGAAGCATGGCCAGAGCTTCGTTAACCCCATCGCGGTCAAGCTGTAAGGCAACGGCGTCGAACGAGCGCACCGCGTCCTCGTCCTCGATGAAATCGCCAAGCTCGGAGTCTTCCTCCTCGCCGATGGGAGTCTCCAGCGATACGGTAGTCTGGCTGATGCGGAGAATCTCGCGTATCTCTGCATCGGTCATGCCCATCTCACAGGCGATCTCTTCTGGAGCCGGTTCCCGCCCCATATTCTGAAGCAATTGCCGCTGCACCCGGATGAGCTTGTTGATCTTCTCGACCATGTGCACCGGGATGCGGATGGTCCGGGCCTTATCAGCAATGGCGCGGGTTATAGCCTGCCTTATCCACCACGTGGCATAAGTGGAGAACTTATGCCCTTTGCGGTAGTCAAACTTCTCCACTGCTCGAATGAGACCGAGATTGCCCTCCTGAATGAGGTCGAGAAAGCTCATGCCGTCGGTGTGATAGCGCTTCGCGATGGATACGACAAGGCGTAGATTGGCTTCAGTGAGTTCGTGCTTCGCCCGGATATCACCACGCTCGATCCGCTTGGCCAGAGAAACTTCCTGCTGAGCCGTGAGGAGCCTGACCCGGCCAATCTCTTTGAGATACATGCGCACCGGGTCGGTTGTGGGAACATCGACGGTAAGGTCCAATTCATCGACGCCACGGCGCCACTCCATTTGCTCGCCGCCGTCGAGCTCTAGATCCTCGTCAGGGTCGAGGGAGCCCTCGTCCACCACCTCGATCCCCTGATCGAGCAGCGCGGTGTACATGACTTCGATCTGTTCGGTTGTGAGATCGAGTTCGGCCAACACCTCGGCGATATCATCGACGGTGACAAAACCGCGCCCGCGACCGAGCTCGATGAGGCCGTCGACTTCCTCTGGGTTGATGAGCCAGCCTTCAGACGCAGGAGTTCCAGTCAATGCCCGCCTCCGTGCCCGGTGCGATGGACAATTCAACTACGCGCCGGGCGCGTCGCCATCCGTTGAAGGGTGTGTATAACCGCGACCGTCGCCGAGCCACTTGGCTCCGTAGTCACGCATATGATCAATGAGAGGGATTAGGTCCCAGCCCATGCTGGTGAGGGTGTATTCGACTCTTGGTGGCACCTCGGGATAGCTCTTGCGAATGACTATGCCGGCCTTTTCCAGACTCTTCAGACGCTCTGAGAGCGTCTTGGGACTGATGCCGGCAAGCGACCGCTCTAGAACACTGAACCGGTTTATGCCTTTGGAAAGATCGCGCAAGATAAGGAGTGTCCACTTGCCTGAGATGATATCCGCGGTCTTGAGAACGGGGCACGATTCCGGGTGCGCATCTGTGGATTGCACGACGCCGACACCTTCCTGGCATGTTCAAGCGTTGTCCGATACTCCGCTGGACCCCGTGGCAACCGGGTCCGAAAAGGTAAGGCAAGGTACCAGAGATGCGCCCGGTTTTCAACCTCACGCCGCCGATTTCCAACACGACTGAGAGAACCGCGAGGCACCGGAGTCGGGCTTCACATCCATCCGTGAGGTCCGGCTGTGGACAAGGCTCAACCGCTCGAAGCGCCCAGACGCTTCTTGAGTAGCTCGTTGACCAGCTGCGGATTCGCCTGCCCCCGTGTCTCCTTCATGATCTGACCTACGAAGAAGCCCAACACCCGTTCGCGACCCTGCCGGAATTCTTCCGCAGGCCCCGGATTGGCTTCGACGATGCGGATTACAATGGCCTCGAGCTCGCCCACGTCCGAGATCTGCCCCAGTCCCTTCTCCTCAACGATCTCCTTGGCATCCCTGCCGGTGGCGATCATGTTCTCAAACACTTCTTTGGCCATCTTACCGGAGAGCGTGCCGCCGGAAACCAGCCCCAAGAGCCCGGCAAGCCGATCGATGCCCAGCGGACACTGAGTCACCTCCAGTCCGCTTGCATTGAGATACGCCAGCAGATCACCCAGTACCCAGTTGGCCGACATGCGGTAGTCGCCGGTGGCACCAGCCAGAGCCTCGAAGTAGTCCCCCAACGGCTTATTAGCGGCCAAGAGAGCTGCGTCCTTGGGCGGCAACCCATACTGGCCCATCAGCCGGTCTTTTCGAGCCGCCGGCAACTCGGGCAGTTCCGCCCGAACCCTATTCACAAACGTCTCGTCCAGTTCTATGGGGGTCAAGTCCGGCTCGGGGAAATAGCGATAGTCATGAGCTTCTTCCTTGCTGCGCAAGGTCGACACCGTGCCGGTTACGGGATCAAAATGCACTGTCTCCTGCACGATGCGCTCGCCTGCCTCAAGAGCCCCGATCTGGCGCTCGATTTCCGCCTCTAGACCTCTGTGGAGAAAACGGAAGGAGTTCATGTTCTTGAGTTCGGTCTTCGTACCGAGAGGCTCTCCCGGCCGGCGTACCGAGACATTGGCATCA
Source organism: uncultured Gaiellales bacterium (assembly GCA_964580165.1). GTDB lineage: Bacteria > Actinomycetota > Thermoleophilia > RBG-16-64-13 > RBG-16-64-13 > RBG-16-64-13. Next base: position 1,420 of record CAZOJR010000092.1, on the reverse strand, counting down.
CACCGCAACGAGCCCTCTTCCATATTGACGTCGGAGACGCCCAGTTGCTGTACAAGGCTTCTGAGTTGGATAAGGTAGGCGCGTGCTTGATCGGGGGTGGAGATATCAGGCTCCGTGACGATCTCGACGAGCGGAGTACCTCCACGGTTGAAGTCCACCAGCGAGTAGTCGGCTCCGTCGATACGGCCTGAAGCCCCACCGGCGTGTATGAGTTTGCCAGCGTCTTCTTCCATGTGCACTCGAGTGATGCCTACCCGCAGATTGCTGCCGTCTTCCAGCTCCACATCCAGGTGCCCACCGATACCAAGTGGCAGGTCGTACTGTGAGATCTGGTAGGCCTTGGGTAGATCAGGATAGAAGTAGTTCTTGCGGTGAAAGATGGTGCGTCCGGCGATCCGGCAGTCAAGCGCCAGCGCGATACGCGCCGCGTATTCCACCGCCTTCTCGTTGGTCACGGGTAGCACGCCCGGATGCCCCAGACAGATGGGGCAGACATGCGTGTTAGGCGGCTCTCCAAAGGTTACCTCACAACCGCAGAACATCTTCGTACGAGTGTTCAGCTGCACATGTATCTCGAGACCAATGACGGCTTCCCAGCCGTCGCGACCCGCACCGGCAGCACCCACAGTCACACCAGCGCCCGCTTCTCCGCGGCTCACGGCGCCACCTCTCTCCGTGTGGTGCCTGCAGACGGGACAAGCGGCGCAACCGTATCGACCTTCAGATACTGTTCGACTGCATAGGCCGCGTTCAGCAGCCCCCGCTCCGAGAAGTGAGGGCCGATGATCTGCAGACCCACCGGTAATCCACCCGAGAAGCCAGCCGGTATGCTAACACCGGGTAGAGCCGCCAGACTGACCGGAACAGTGCAGAGGTCCGAAAGATACATGGTCAGAGGGTCAGCGGTGCGCTCCCCAACCTTGAAGGCCACCGTGGGCGAGGTGGGCGATATGAGGAAGTCGAAACGTTCAAAGGCTTTGGTGAAATCCTGGATGATAAGAGTACGGGTCCGCTGAGCCTGAGCGTAATAGGCATCGTAGTAACCGGCGGAGAGAGCGTAGGTTCCGATCATGATGCGGCGCTTCACCTCAGCGCCGAATCCTTCACTACGGGTACGAACGTACATCTCATACAGATCGTCGCTGGATACGGTGCGATGGCCATAGCGCACCCCATCGAAGCGGGCCAAGTTGGAACTTGCTTCCGACGGAGCAATGAGGTAGTACGCGGCAATGCCCCGTTCTACGCTGGGAAGTTCAACCTCCTCACAGACACCCCCAAGACTCCCGATGGCCGCCACTGCCGAATCGAAAACCTCACGCACACCTGCTTCGCAGGCCTCACCGATGAATTCCCGGATGACCCCAAAACGCAGCCCCTCCAGATTGTTGTGGTCGGGCACGCCGACCGGCTCCTGCAA
>CAZOJR010000091.1:2766-7864 GCA_964580165.1 uncultured Gaiellales bacterium | reverse complement strand
GGCTCCGGCGGTGTCGGGTGCTGAGTCACGGTCAAGCCTGCGCCTTTTCCACTGCAGATGAAGCGTCGGCCCCAGGTGAGGCGTCGGCCGCAGGGGCTCCAGGTGCAGTCTGCTTCGCTGCCGTCTTCCGCGCCGTTCCGGTCTTTCGCGTCGTGGTCTTACGTGTCGTGGCTTTCTTCGTCACCGCGCCAGTCGTCGTGGCGGCAGTCTCCCCGGCATCAATCTGTGCCTTGACGGCCGTGTCCTTTGCTGCGACCTTTGCTTCCCGTGCCGCCCGGGCTGCTTTTTTCTCCCGGTACTCAGCTTTGGTCGGACAATAAGGATCGAGACAGAGTATCCACGGCCGGCGACCACCCAGAATCTTTACCTTGGGACTCCCGCAATGCGGACAGATCTCGTCCACGCTGATTATGTCGCCGCGCTGTGGCAACGGGTAGGTCTGATCGCACTCCGGATAACCTTCGCATCCCACAAAGCGCTTCCTGGTGGTCTTAGATCGGATGATCCGCAGGTTATTCTTGCCACACTTAGGACATAAGCCCACAATCCGATCGCCACTGATACCCTCGTAAATCTTCGCAGCCACCTGTTCCCGATTCTGCTCCAGAGATCCGTAGGCCTGACGCAGAAGATCTCGAGAAATAGCCACCACCTGTTCCTTGGTCAAATCCCGAACCGAGATGAGATCCATGTCCTTCTCCAACTCGGCGGTCATCTCCGGAGAGGCAATGCGGGGAGCGAATTCCTGCAGAGCCTCCGCCATCTTAATGCCCATCTCAGTGGGCTCAACCGGATTACCATGGACGTAACCCCGGTCGTATAAGTTTTGGATGATGGAGTGTCTCGTAGCCTTGGTGCCAAGATTGTGCTTCTCCATCAACTCAATCAGCGTTCCCTGGCCATAGCGGGACGGCGGCTGCGTCTCCTTCGCCTCCAATTGTTTGTCGATGAGATCAACGACATCGTCTTTGGCAAGCGCGGGGAGCTCCGCATCCTTCTGGCGGTTATAAGGGTAATAGTCAAACCAGCCAGAGTGCACCACACGGCTGCCCCGAGCCACGAAGGGCTCGCCGCTAACCGACAGATCGACCCGGTTGGATTCCATGATCGCGTCGTCGGCAAGAGTGGCCATGAAACGCCGGGCCACCAATTCGTATACGCGCCAGTTTCGGTCGCTCAAGTCGCTGCGCCGTGGACTGCCTGTAGGGTAGATCGGCGGATGATCGGTAGTTCTTTTTTCACCGCGACTCGGACGGAGTTCCGATCGCGACAGCAACTCTTCAACCTCGCGCGCAAATTCGCCCTGCGCAAGCACCTGTAAGGCTTCACGCAGATCGAGTGACGACGGATACACGGTGTTATCTGTACGCGGATAGCTTATGTGGCCAGCCATATATAGATCTTCGGCAATACGCATTGCCAAGGCGGCACTCAAGCCCAACGAGGTGGCTGCGCTCGTGAAGCTGGTCGTGTTGAAGGGAGCCGGGCGCGACACCTTGCGAGAGGTCTGCTTGACCGCAGTCACTTTGCCCGGAGTGGCCAGCTTCTCGTAAATCGTCTTCGCCCGCGCTTCGTCGGTGAACCGCTCTTCTTTGTGAACGGCGCCAAAACTCTGCCCGCCGGAGTTCAGTTCCACCTTGACTACCCAGAAAGGCTCGGGCACGAAGGCCCTCCGCTCCTTCTCCCGCTCGGCAATCAGCACAAGAGTAGGGGTCTGCACCCGGCCCACACTCAAGAACTGGCTCCCGAGACGTGATGTGGCCAGAGAAACGAATCGGGTGAGCGTCGCCCCCCAGATGAGATCGATATCCTGCCGGGCTTCCCCGGCGCGGGCCAGCGGCTCCGAGAGGTGGTCTAGATTTGCGAACGCCCTGTTGATCTCGCCGGGTGTAAGAGCCGAGAATCGCGCGCGCCTCACAGTACGGACCAACTTGGGATTTTCTTCGACCGCCAGATTGAGAGCTTCAAGACCGATCAGCTCGCCCTCTCGATCAAAGTCGGTGGCGATGACCAGAGTCGAGGCATCGGATGCGAGTTTCTTGACTGTCCTCACCACCGACTTGGCCGTTTCGGTCTTGACCAAGGGAGCATCGATGAGCGCCTTCGGCTCCACCTTGCGCCATTCAGAAAATTCGATCGGGAAATCCACCTGCACCACGTGACCCTTGAGGCCGACTATGGCATGCGGCTGTCCTTCGACGTCATCGAATAGGTAGTAGGGAACTCTGAAGTGCGATTCTTCCTTGACCCCTCTTGCGCTAAGGATCCCCGCTATCTTTTTGGCGGCGTCGTTTTTCTCCGTGATAATGAGTCGCAAGGGACAGACTCCTCATAGGCCGGGATTAGAGCAGCTTCAGTGGCGAACGATAGCATGCCCGTGGACATGGGCGGTGACGCTCTGGGTTCAGTTCTCTAAAAGCGCGTCGGCCACCTGCGGAAAGATGGAGAAGACGCCGTCAAAACCGGTGATGTGAAAGATCTTGAGAAGAAATGGATCATCCACCACCAACCGGAAATCACCGCCGTTCGACTGGGTCTCTTGAAGAGTGCCGACCAGCACGCCCAGTGCTGTTGAATCGATAAAGTCCACTTCAGAGAGATCCAGAACTAGGCACCGGCCGGGGACCGAACCCTCCGCCAGGGATTCTTTCAAACGAGGAGCAGTGTACACGTCTAGATCGCCCTTGACGTGCACGACGACCGCGTTGTCTACCGCGTCGGTGCTAATGGATAAGCTCAAGCGCTCCCCTTTGTTTTCCTCACCGGCTCAGAAGGCTTGGCCGGGCTGGCCACCATCGGTTATTTCAGTATATACGCCCCGCGGGCGATTTTCCCACATGGGGCTGTTAGTCGGCGGACGACTCGGTTGTCGACTCGGTGCTACTGGTTGAACCGGCGGTGCTTGTTGTCGTGCTGCTGGTCTCCGTGCTGGTGGTCGTAGCCGCCGTAGTGGTGGTCGTAGTCGCCGTGAGTACTTCCAAACGCTCCTTGACTACATCGGCCATATCACCATCCGGATCAAGTTCCAGGTACTTCTGCCATGCAAGCACAGCGGCTGTCTTGTTACCCAACTCCTGCTGAGCGATGCCCAGCTTGAGAAAAACCTCTGGATTCGTCGGGTCGATAGAAGTCGCCTTGTTGAGCACTGTAGTAGCGGCTTCATTATTATTGAAATCATCGCTCATGTAGATATCCGCCAGCCGGATGTACACGTCCTTGAGAGAGGGATCAACATCGATCGCGTTCTCCATGAAGGCGGCGGCGGTCTTCAAGTATTCGGTTCCTTCACCCTCACCAGCCTGGTACATATCTTCATAGAGCGTAGCTATGGCAAGCATAGTGGTGGTGTCTTCAGGGTTGGCTTCGAGGGTTTGCAGGTACTCATTCAGCTTATCTTGATCCGACAGCTGGACGGTTGCTTCAGTATCATCGTCCGCGCAAGAAAGAGCCTCGAAAACATTGAGGTTTCCCATACCCTGTCCAACACCCATGAATACAAAACTCACCCCAAAGATAATGGCTAGGAAAAGCGCCACCCATTTGGCCCATTTCTTGATCCGTTTACGATCGAGTAGCAACGCCATCTCCTCACATTGACTGTCTGCGCTGATCCCAACTCACGCGAGCCGTCCTGCGAACCCTATACAGCAGGATGCGTGACTGATTATGCCGTATTCCCGCTCCAGCCGCCACCGAGTGACAACGAAGCTGGCCACGTTGGACGTCTCACCGCGACAAGTTGCTATCTGTCGGCGAAGCCCAACTTCGTTCGCACTGCTTGGAAGGCCTGTCCCATCTCCGTCGGGATACCTTCACCCTCGTGCACAACTACGCCATCAATCATGGTCATTTCCACATCATCGGCTACCGCCGTCTCGACCAGACGACTGACAAGGTTCGAGCCGTTTGAATCCTCCTCCGGACTCGTCGATAACTTCACGGCAATGATGTCTGCTCGCTTGCCTGTCTCAAGACTGCCGGTGACACGATCCCAGCCAAGTGCGCGCGCTCCCTCGAGAGTCGCCATACGCAGGACGATAGTGGAAGTGAGCTGGGACACCGCGCCCGAGGCTACGCGTTTCTCGCCTGCCGCCAACGCAGCACGCATCTCGTCGAACATGCTCAGGCTATCGTTCGAAGCAAGACTGTCGGTCCCCAGGCCCACCGGAATACCCGCGGCCAGGAACTCAGCCACCGGAGCGGTACCACATTGTAGACGCAGGTTGGAACGCGGGCAGTGAGCCACCGCCGTTCCACTCTCCGCCAGCACTGCGATATCACCGGCGTCCACCTGTACGGCATGGATCGCCAGCGTCTCCGGCCCAAGAGCTCCCGTCTGAGCGATGTAGGACACCGGACGAATCTCCGGCGGGCTCCATCTTTGCCCACTCCAGAGACGGGCCGCTCTATATGCCCGGGAGATCGCGCTGCTGCCACGTGCAAGCAGCTCCACTTCAGCCTGTGACTCCGCCAAGTGTGTCGCGAGGCGAAGACCGGAGCGGCGCGCAAAGCGCGCCGCCTCCCGATATAGCCGGGCCGAAACAGTGTAGGGCGCGTGAGGCGATATACCGGCTTCGGTCCCGTTGAGGCGGCCGCATTCACCCTGCAGTTTCTCGAGACCCGCTTCCAGTCGCTCCATGGTCTGAGGCAACCTGGCGTCATCGAAACCGAAGACCTCCAGGTAGACGCGCGCGCGCAGCCCGGCGGAGCGGGCTGCGCGCGCCACGGTCCACCCCTCATAAGATGTATCGGCAATCGAAGTCACTCCGCTCCGCACACACTCACGCGCCCCCCAGACAGCCGAGGCCGCATAATCGTCGGCGTCCAGCTTTCTACGGGCCAAGAGCAGTCGCAACATCCACTCGCCAAACCCACAAGGGCGGGTGAAATCCCTGAATGCAGAGTAGTCCAAGTGAGTGTGGGTATTGACCAGGCCCGGCATGAGAACACAGCCCGGGAAAGAGCGAACCGTCTCCTCCGGGAACCTGAGCTGCAGATCGCCGAGAGACCCCACCCCGCAGATCGTTCGATCGACAACCAGGACCGCACCCCGAGCGACCGGCCTACCAACGACAGGAACTACCCAATCGGCGCTGAG
>CAZOJR010000091.1:0-2756 GCA_964580165.1 uncultured Gaiellales bacterium | reverse complement strand
GCAGCACCGCTCACCCCTCCGGTCTCCGTGTGATCAGTCGAGGATCGTGCCGAATGCGCTCGCCACAGCATCCCACAGCCACGATGGAACCAGTCCGATAGCAACCGTGGCAATGGCACTCAGTGCCAGAGAAGCAGCCATGCCACCCGAGATGGACATTGTGATCTCATACTCTTCCTCGGGCTCCTTGAAGAACATGTAGACAATCACGCGCAGGTAGTAGTAGGCGGAGACGGCGCTCAGCACCACTCCGATAACGGCCAGCCACCACAGGCCTGCCCACACCACGCCGCTGAAGACGTAGAACTTGCCGATGAAACCCGCCGTTCCCGGAATCCCTGTCAGCGACAGCAAGAACAGCGAGAGCAGAACCGCCGCCCAGGGGGAGCGCCTCGCCAGCCCCGCCAGATGTTTCAGAGAATAATCAGCGTTCTCCGGGGCTTGGCTCTTCAGATAGGCGAGAACCCCGAAGGCACCAAGGTTCATAAATGTGTAGGCAGCCAGGTAGAGCATCACACCCTGGCCAGGGTAAGAGTTCGCGGCCCAACCCATCGCTCCCACCCCGGTCAAGAGATACCCGGCGTGCGCAATCGAGGAATAGGCGAGCATCCGCTTCACGTTGGTCTGTACCAGTGCATACAGGTTTCCGGCTAGCATGGTTACGATCGAAAGGACGATGAAGAACACCCCCCACTCCTTCACCGCCCCCGGGAAAGCAACGACAAAGGACGCCATTATGGCCGAGAAAGCCGCCACTTTGGGGCCTACCGAGAAGAAGGCCGCAACCGGCGTGGGCGCTCCCTGGTATACGTCAGGAGTCCACATATGAAAAGGCGTCGCCGATACCTTGAAGGCCAGACCCACAGCCACGAGAAAAACGGCAAGAAGTACGGCTACATTCCCACCCTCTCCCGCGAAGACCCACCCTACAGCCGAGTAGCCTGTGGCTCCCGACTGCGCATACACTAGCGACATGCCATACAGCATGATGGCCGAGGCAAATGTTCCCGTCAGGAAGTATTTGAGCGCCGCCTCATTGGAGCGCACCCGGTTGCGGAAGAAGCCAGCCAGTATGTAGCTGCTGATAGCCATCAACTCAAGTGCCACGTACAGGAGGATGAAATCGCGCGCGGCCGCCATCAGGTTCATGCCGATCACCGCAAAGAGCAATAGAGCATAGTACTCGCCGAGATGGCGCCCGTAAGCCTCCAAGTACATCGGCGACATGAGAATGGCCAGTATCGCACCGGTGGCGAACAACACCTTGAAGAACACGGCCCAGTCGTCGAGCACCAACATCCCGGCGAAGCTCACCCGGTCTTCGCCTACCAGCGCTATCGAAACAGCCAGTGATGCAATAAGGCCGGTCAACGCGATGGCTAAAACCGGTGTTTTGTCACTCTTGCCTGCCGGGCCGGCTTTGAGGAACGGCTCCACCAGCAGGATCAGGCAGGCCGTCACCAGCAGGATCAACTCGGGAATCACGGGAACAAGATCAGGTACCTGCATCTAGAACCCTCCGAAAAAGGAGCCCGCTAGACCGAGAAGGCTATTGCCGTGCTCTGCCAGATATGGTTGTACTTGCGCCATGATGTTTTCCGCCGGAGCATGAAGCAGGTTGAGGAAGGTATGCGGGTAAAGACCTATCCAAACGGCCATGCCTACCAGCGGAACCAGAGTGATGATCTCGCGGATGCTCAGGTCTTTGAGGCTCAGCCACTTTTCATTGGCCTGTTGGAACATAGTCCGTTGATACATCCACAATAGATAGGCGGCTCCAAGAACGATTCCAATCGACGCGACCACGGCAAAAACCTTCGCATACTGGAACACGCCTACCAGGATGAGGAACTCGCCCACAAAGCCGTTCAGCCCGGGCAGACCCAAGCTCCCCAAAACGAACAGGCTGAAGAACGCGGCTGCCACCGGCATGGGCTTGGCCATCCCGCCGTAGTCCTTGATCAGGCGGGTATGGGTACGATCGTAGAAGAAACCCACCATCATGAAGAGAGCGCCCGTCAGAATCCCGTGGTTGATCATCTGGAGAACCGAGCCCTCGATTCCCTGTTGATTGAACGTGAAGAGACCGGCAGTGACAAACCCCATGTGGCTCACCGAAGAGTAGGCCACCAGACGCTTCATGTCAGGCTGCACCAGCGACATAGCCGCCCCGTAAACCACCGCGATGGCCGAGAGAATAAGCACCGGCAGCATTGCCTTGACCGCAACCTCGGGAAAGAACCCAATGCAGAAGCGGATCATGCCGTAGACCCCCATCTTTAGGAGCACACCGGCCAGAATGACGGAGCCAGCCGTGGGTGCCTCAGTGTGGGCATCGGGCAGCCATGTGTGCACAGGGAACATCGGCACCTTGATGGCAAAGGCGATGAAGAAGGCAACGAACGCCCAAATAGCCAGAGAGCCGTGGAACCCGGCCTGCTGAAGGGCTAGGATATCGAAGGTAAGCGGGCCGCCGTTCTTCGCATACCACCAGACCACAGCCAGGATGGCCACGAGCATGAGCACCGATCCCACAAATGTAAACAGGAAGAACTTGATCGCTGCGTAGACACGACGTACGCCGCCCCACAGACCGATGATGAAGTACATGGGAATGAGTTGGATCTCCCAGAAGACATAGAACAGGAAGAGATCCATCGATACGAAGACGCCCAGCATCCCTGTCTCGAGCACCAGAAGGCTGATGAAGAAGGCCAATCCCCGATCCTTTATCGAGTTCCATGAGCCGAGGATGG
>CAZOJR010000090.1:0-7917 GCA_964580165.1 uncultured Gaiellales bacterium | reverse complement strand
GCATCGGCAATAAGTCCGGGCTGAGCACAGTCACCCACGGCATAGACCTCGGGTACTTTGTCTTTGAGCTTGGCCATAAGATCGTTGTTTGGCGTAAGCGGGAGAGCAGATACGAAGGTATCGGCCGGTATGGTCTTCGTCTCACCTTCTTTGGTTATGATGGTAAGACCCTTGTCGGTGATCTCGACGTACTCTTTTACTCCCGGGATCATGACCACGCCCTTCTTCTTGAACCAGAGCGTGAGATACCCAAGTAGCGCCGGGACCATGCCTTCGCCCAGCTCTTCAGCCGTGTCTACGATGGTTACCTTCCTACCTCTTTTGGTCAGGAACTCAGCCAGCTCGCAACCCTGCAATGCCCCGCCTATGACCACCACGTTCTTACCGATGCCGCCCATGTAGAACTTGGTGAGGAAACGTAGGGTGTAGGGGGTAAAGAAACGGGAGAAGAACTTAAGCTGTTTATGCAGGTCGCCTCCGCTTACCACGTTGGGCCGGTTGATCCCCTTGATCTGGGCCGTGGTCGGATTCGCTCCGGTAGCTAGGAAGACCACATCGGGCTTCTCTTTCTCGATGATAGAGAGATCCGCTTCTTTACCTAAGTTGACCTTGACGCCAAGCTTACGTATCTGGCGGGACAGATAGTTGATGATAAGGGTTACGTCCTCGGGGTGAGGACCCTTAACGATGGAAGCGATCGGTAGTAGACCGCCCAGTATGGGGGTCTTTTCATAAAGAGTGACGTCATGGCCCCGTAGCGCCGACACCCGGGCGGCTTCCATGCCGGAGGGACCGCCACCGATGACAAGAACCTTCTTCTTCTTATCTGCTTTTTCAATGGTATTTACCGGGAGTCCCATAAGACCGTTGATCCGGCAGCGCTTGCTGCCCAGGCAGTTATCACAACCGGTGCAGGGGGCTATGTCGTCGATACGGCCTTCTCTGATCTTGTTTACGTAGTTGGGATCGGCATGCAGGCGTCTGGTCATACCGATGAAGTCGGCCATGCCCTCTTCGAGGATCTTCTCGCCGAGATCCATGTCCAGGCGACCCACCACGATTACAGGAACAGAGACTTCCTTCTTGACGCCGGCGGCCAGAAGCATGTTGGCTCCCGCCCCTTTGCCCTTGGTGTAGTAGCCCGGGGGGAAGTCTTCTAGGGGGATGGGGGCCTCGGGATAAAAGAGGGCGTCGCAGAGATAGGCCGCTTCGTGATAGCCGATCCAATGGCTGCGCACCATGATGCCGTCAGCTCCGGCCTTTTCGATGTACTTGGCGTGCTCTTTGGCGATTTCATTGGTGATGCACTTATTGTCGTCGATGCCGCAGATCTGACCGACTTCCAGTCCGTTTATGCACACCGTAACCGGGAAGTCTTGGCCGCACAGCCGCTTGATCTCGGCGACCACCTGGCAGGTAAAGCGGCTGCGATTCTCGGCGTTACCGCCGTAGATGTCGGTTCTATGGTTCCAGAACGGAGAGAGGAAGTTGTGAAGCAGATGGCTGCTTGAGGCGTTGATATCGACTCCGTCAAAACCCGCCTTCTTGGCCCGCAGGGCGCACTGCGCGAACTTATCTACCAAGGCTTCGATCTCAGGGATGGTGAGCGGGTGAGGCATTTCGTTATGGAAATCGGTCTCACAGTCTACGACCACTTCTGAGGAGGCATAGGGCTGTCCGGTATAGGGGGGGTTGGGCACGAACGAGAGATGCGCCTGCCAGGTGCCGTCATGGTTCATCTGCATGAAGGTGGGGCAGCCGTGCTTGTGGATCACTTCAGCGATCTGGGCCATACCGGGGATGAACTTATCGTCATCTAGGCGGTAGCGTTCCCGCCAGCGACAGCCTGCCGGATAGTCCACGGTGGGAGACTCGACGATGATAAGGCCGGTACCGCCCCGGGCCATGGCCTCATAGAAGGCGAGGACCTCGTCTCTCATCACTACATCGTCTTCGTGCCACATCATGACGCCCGCACCGGTCTTTATGATGCGGTTGCGGGTTGTGACCGAGCCGATACGGCCGGGTTCCAGTAGTCTTGTGTAGTTATGTGTTTTGCTCAATGGGTGCCTCCCTTGCCCTCAATCCCTGCCGACGTTACTTCCCCCACTTAGACTCGTCGATTGTGTAGGCCGCAGCGTCGACCTCGGGCGGCATGGCCTGCCAGAAGAAACGGATAGTGTCAATCTTAAGAGCGCCATCACCGTCCAGTTTGAGTTCATAGAGCGGCAGATAGTCCTTCTTCACCTTCACCTTGTTGGTCGCCGTATCAATGACGGTCGCCTCGAGAAACGCTACAGACACCATCCGGCTCTCATCGACGAAGATATCGTGAACCACGAAACTCTCGTAGTCTTCGGGGTGGGTGGTCAGCATATTGTAGAAGGTCTCCCGGCTGGTGATGGCCCCCTCCGGCCCGCCGAAAACATACATGTAAGGGATGAACTTCAGATCCGGAGCGAAGTACCTGTCCATCTCGTGGACTGTTGCGGCATCCTGGGCATAGTCGTTATAGGCAGCAAAGTAGTCCCGCATCCACTGCACTATCTCTGCATACGTCGGCTTCATCCTCTCCGTCCTCCTGTCCTCTGTGATAGTTGCATCATCTGCCACTATTGCCCTTCCCTCAGTGCGCCTGCCAACATGCAGGCCGGCGGGCATGCGCAGGTCCGCTACGCCTCTCCCTACTGCTTCTTCCAGTCCCTCTCAAAGACGTCGTCGATCTCCATGGCTCCCGCCGGCAGGACTTCCCAGTAGAAATCGAGCCGCTCAATCTTCATCTTGCCGTCCTCTTCAACCAGCGGATAACGGGCCATGTACCGCTTGGTGACCAATATTTCCTTGGTCGTTCTGTCGCTGATCTCGGCTTTGATCTGCGCCACGAACACCTGGCGTCGTTCATCGATGACCAAGTCTTCGGGGGTCAACTTCTCCACTCCGGACGGGTGCGAACACAGCACCTTATACCACTCGTCCCGGCTTGCAACCTTGCCCACATGAGCTATAAAGGGGTTGAAGACGAAGTCCTTGGCAAAGTACTCGTCCATCCGGTGGATTGTATCTGGATTCTGGCCGTAGGTGTTGAATGCTGCAAAGTACTCGTCCACCCATGCAACAATCTCGTCGTATGACATTTTCACAGGTATACCCTCCTACCGAGACAGGTCTCTGGAATTTTCTCTCGTGGCCAGGTTGTAGGCAAGATCGTTGGCCGCTTCGAACATAAAGATGGGCGTATCGATCCTCCTGAAAATGACGGGGCAATGCTCCACCCCTTTGGGCACGTAGATTAGGGAGGTCTTAGTAAGAATGTGAACCTCCCCACCGATATGAAATTCGATCTCGCCACCCAGATCCCGGGGATAGTTGTGATTGGTGCCACCGAAGCCTATTACCTCGTCAAAATCGTGAACGTGCGGCAGTTCAATGTCGACCGGCTTGCCCCCGGGCAGTCCCCATAGGATCTCGCACCCCACGAACAGCGGGCACCCGGGAACGACGGAGTTGTTGATGCCGAGAAGCAACGTTCTGTCCAGCGTCTTGCCTTCCTTGGCCTGCCGTTCCAAGGATTCAACCATAGGAGCAGGCAAGGGTGGCATGAGGTCTTCGCTGACAATATTCTTGCCGTACTTCGATTCTGACATCACTTGTCTCCTCGGTTAGGTTGGGACGTGGTCACTCCGTCTTATTGTCTCCTAGGCCCCCAGTTGTTCCTGGTGCCCCCCGGGATCGGCTTCGCTCAGACTCCCGGCGCCGATCATTATCGTCATTTCTAGGTGGGGCCTGGTGAAACTCTTCCAAGTTAGAGGACCGTGCTTCATCCCTTTCGGAACGAATACCGACGAAGTCTTGTCGATAATGAGAGGCTTACCATCGAGAACAAACTCGATCTCGCCACCAAGATCTTCTTGATCGTTCGGATCGATACCTATGTGCATCACTATCTCGTCGTAGTCGTGCGCATGCTCCCCGATATGAGGGTTAGGATCGGGCATTCCCAGCACCCAGCCTGCCTCGACATACATGTTCGCCCCAGGGATGAGGTTGTTGCTCATCAACGTCATAGCGGGGATGCGACCCTTCGTCTCGACGGCCGGCACGACCTCATATGCCGGTCTGCTTACGAAGTACTTGTCATTGTCAGATTCCGGCATGTCCGTGCGATCCTTTCTCAGTTGGGTTACTGGCGTCCGGCAATCGCGTCGTCTTCACGGGCGTGAATCGGGACGACGTACTTCCGTATAAGTCTGAGCGCCTTTGCGGGTTCACTCTGGGCAAGAAGACCGAGAGCAAAAAGCACATAGTGAGAATCGAGGAGCATCTCCGGGGCCTTCGGCTTGAGCAGGGTGGGAAGACTTTCGTCGAAGAGAGCACCCTCCAGAACTCGCGCCGGTTTAGCCGAGAAGGATATAGGCCCCCCGGCCCCCACTACCCATTGGAGTTGAGTCAAGTCCTTACCCCGCTGGACAACGACCTCTCCGTTTGGAGTAATGATATGTTTCAGTGAGCCTACGTGCCTGTCGACCGCACACCGCACCGCCACTTTGGAAAGCAACAAATGGCAGGCCGTCTGCTCCTCGCCGGTAGGCACGCTGTTCTTGCGGCACATAAGTTCCACAGCTTCATCGAAACCTTCTGGAATACTCTCCAACTCGGCGATTGCCTTCAAGGTATCCAAATTGTGGAAGAGACCCAGATCGCCTTCGACCGTCCGTTTTGCATACGGTTCAGGCAGGCCAACATACCGCACCGAATCCATGGATGGCGCTCCCTTGGCCACCGAGTAAACATCGGTAGTAGCTCCACCCACATCGACGAGGAGCAACTCGCCGATGCCGGGCTGCCCCCCGCTGCCATCAGCGAGCAACTTTGCCGCCTCGAGAACCGCAGCCGGCGTCGGCATGATCACATCAGAGATCATGTTTCTCGCTCGGCCGATGCCCTTGGCTTCAGTGATACGGCCGATGAACATGTCCCTGATCTTGTGGTTGGCGGCTTCGACCTCCAGTACACCGATCTCGGGCATGACATTGGCGGTATAGATGACATTCTTGCCGGATCCGTTAAGCAGAGCGGCAACATCGTCGTATGCGGACTTGTTGCCTGCGACAATGATATTGCCTACACCAGAGCCACTCCGAGCCAGCATAGCGGCATTGTGTGTGATGACCTTCTTGTTGCCACCGTCGGTGCCTCCGGTAAGCAACACAATATCGGGGGCGATGTCCTCGATCTCTCGCAGTTCGATCCCGGACAACTCAAACGAGTACGAGCCAACAATCTTGGCTCCTGCGCCTAGGGCAGCCCTTCGACCTGCTTCGGTGGTGTATTCGGGGACAAGACCGACACAGACGACTCTCAAACCGCCGGCAGCGCTGCTGCAGGCGACCGTCTGACGTCTCTCGTCATCACCGATGGGCACGGTTTCGGAAAGGAGCGAAAACGCTTCTTCCAGACCAATAGTGACATCGCGGCCAACCGTCGACGGCACCTGAACACGGCCGACTAGCTCTTCAGCCTCGATATCGAAAGCCACCAACTTCGTAAAAGTACTTCCGAAGTCGACGAAGAGGCGAATGGTTCTCACAAAGATCGACCTGCCGCTAGGATTCTCAGGCGGACCCTATTGGCGCTCGGTTTGTTTCCGGCCGAGGTCGTTCCTTAGATCCTCGATTGCCGTCCGTATATCGGCTTCAGGGGGGTAGACCCGGTCAAATCCCATCCGCCTAAACTTCTCTTCGTCGGCGGCAAAGTCACGACGTGATACGCCCAATATACCGCCCACATAGAGCAGGATGTCATCAAGGCCCGCCTCAGTGCACTTATCGCGAAAACCCTCGAGATCGAGCTCGGCCATGCCGTACAGTGAACTAATCATCATTGCGTCGGCGGCAGTTTCTTGGGCAGCCATAATGAACTCCTCCACTGGAGTCTGGGCGCCCAATTCCACAACTTTGAACCCCGACTCGCGCAGAGCCCGCGAAATGATCTTCGTCCCTATGACGTGGGCGTCGACTCCTACAGTCCCCGTGATGACGCAGCCTAGTTGATCCATCGTTCTCTCTTTCACTTCATGGTTCGACCCGACAAGGTCAATACTATACGGCCACCTCGCAAAGAAGCTCGCGCGATTTCACAATCTCACAAGCCGCTTTGAGGAACTCTTGTGAAGGCGTCTCAGCAGCCGCCAGTTCGTAATCCAGGCCCAGCATGGCATACTTTTGCTGTCCGTAGCGATGGTACGGCAGCAGATGCACGGTCGCCCTTGGCGCAGCCACCGCAACCATCTCTGCAATGGCAGCGATGTCCTCGCTTCTCTCATTGAACCCAGGAACAACGGGCACACGCACTACCAGCGGAACTCCACTAGCCGCGACCTCCTCGAAGTTGCGCAGTATCCGCTTATTCGACAGCCCGGTCATGGCACGGTGCATCTCCGAGTCTAAATGCTTGATATCGAAGTAGAACAAATCAACATACGGGATGAGCCGCCGGAGATCCTCCAGCTCACCCGCACCGGCCGTATCGACACAGGTGTGAAAACCCGCCTCACGGCAACGCTTGAGTAGTGCCAACGCGAAGTCCGCCTGCAGCAGAACTTCACCCCCAGATATGGTCACTCCTCCGCCCGAATCCAGGTAGAAATCTGCGTCGCGTTTGACGGCGTCAAAAACCTCGTCGACCGTCATCTCCTTACCCGCAATCCGCATCGCACCATGAGGACACGCTTCGACGCAATCTCCACAAGCATTACATGTATCCCGGTCAATGACGATGCCGTCGGGGCCAACCGCAATGGCCCCCAGCGGGCATGCCGCAACACAGCGATAGCAGCGCTTGCACAGAGACTCCCGATGCATCAGCTCCGGGGCAATGTTCTGAGATTCCGGGTTGGAGCACCACACGCAGCTCAATGGGCAGCCCTTCAAGAAGACGGTAGTCCGGATACCCGGACCATCATCGATGCTATATCGCTGTATGTTGAAGACGGTCCCTGTGGCGCTTGTCACTGCCGTTCACTCCTCGCTCTCGTCATATGGGAACCGGGAGCGCCGCCGTTACCGGCGGCGCTCCCGGCATGGGAGATCTATAAGTTAGCCTACTTCATGCATGGTCCGCTCGACGATCTCCTCCTGAAGTTCCGGGGGAAGATCCACGAAGTACGCGCTGTAGCCGCCTACACGCACCAGCAGATCCTTGTGCTCCTCTGGCTTCTTGCGCGCTTCCATGAGTTCCTCGGCGCTGTGAATGTTGAACTGAATGTGCCATCCACCGCGTTTCATGAAGGTCTTGATGAGAGAACCCATCTTGCTGAGCTTCTCCGGGCTGTTGAGCACGGCCTTGGAGAATTTCATGTTGTGAGCTACACCCGCCAACTCATAAGCTGTCTGATACTTGGTAGCCGACAGAATAAGAGCTGTCGGGCCGTTGATGTCACCGCCCGCCATGGCAGAGGTACCGCCGTCGTACAACGGAGTGCCCGCATAGCGGCCGTTCGGCATAGCGCCCACAGCCTTGCCTTGGGTCACGTGACCAGCCGCAGCACCCTTGAAGAGCATCGGCTTCTCGCCGGTGATGGGGTCAGGGCGACTCAGCAGAATTTTCTGCGTCTCCCGCGACAGGTATACGTAGAAGTCGTCGACATAGTCGTCGTCGTTACCGTACTTGGGAGCCTGCACACACATCTGGCGGATGTCCTCATGACCTTCCCAGTTGGCATCCATAGCTTCGAGCAGTTGAGCCATGGTGACCTTCTTCTGGTCGAAGACCAGGTACTGGATGGCGGCCATGTAGTCGGCGCAGTCACAGATACCCTTATCGCCGACCCAGGAGGCCTTGCCGACCGGGTAGCGGCAGCCACCCTCCCGAGAGGTGAGCCCGGCGGGGATGCAGTCCCGATAAAGCATTCCGGCGCGG
>CAZOJR010000089.1:0-7947 GCA_964580165.1 uncultured Gaiellales bacterium | reverse complement strand
CCAAGCGGTAGAACATGGTTTCAACCTGATCGTCGGCAGTGTGCCCAAGAGCAATACGATCGCACTTCTGCTCCGTCGCAACCGCGAGCGCGGCCTCCCGGCGGGCGTTACGCGCCGTTTCCTGCACGTTTCCGCCCGACTTGTCAATCTGGCGGTGAACCACCGTAAGATCGACAGCCAGGCCGGCACAGGTACGAACCACCAGAGCTTCGTCGGCGTCACTCTCGGCCCCGCGCAGGTGATGATTGATGTGAAGCGCATGCAGAGAACCCGGTCCGGCCTTGACTCCCGCCCTAGCCGCGAGCAGATGCAAGAGCGCAAGCGAATCCTGGCCGCCGGAGACCATTACCAGGGCGCGCGAGCCCGCAGGGAACAGATGCTCGCGTCTGACCAACTCCCACACCCGGCGGGTAAGTGAAGGCCGCCCCCGCCCCGAAGATTCCACAGCCGGGACCATCGCTCGCGCCACCTCCTCTTCTGACTCACTTGGGCTGGTATTGTACTCTTGAAGTTGACCGCCCCTCCTAGCTCCACCAGCGCGGGGGTAATTCATGAGCGCTTGTGAATCGGCGAGTACGGCAGAGCGTTTCAGAATCGTCTACGGCCCTGAGCTTGCCTCCTACAGCTTTGGCCCGGACCATCCCCTGCAAGCAGACCGTTACCTGCTGACCATGGCGCTGCTTTCCGCCCTCGGCTGGCTGGATGCTCCCGAAATCGAGATCGAAGCGCCCCGGTTCGCCACCCTTACCGAACTCCTCACCGTCCACTCCTACCCCTACGTCGAGGCGGTTCAGCAAGGCCAGGCAATCGCCCGGGGAGAACGTCCGCCAACCGATCTCTCCCTCTACGGCCTGGGAACCTCTGACGATCCTTTATTCCCCAATCTGCATGACGCAGCCTCCCTATACACCGGCGCCACTATTCAGGCCATGAACGCTCTCCTCGAGGGGAAGGCCATCCACGCCTTCAGCCCCGCGGGCGGCCAGCACCATGCCCAGAGAGCCCTGGCCTCGGGATTCTGCATTTACAATGATTGCGCGGCCGCTATTGCCATTGCCCTTCAGGCAGGCCGCCGAGTGGCATATGTGGATCTCGACGCGCACCACGGAGATGGCGTTCAGGCCGCCTTCTATGACAATCCGAGGGCGCTCACCATTTCCATACACGAGTCAGGCCGATTCCTGTTCCCCGGCACAGGCGAAGTGAGTGAGATAGGCAGAGACGACGGTAGAGGCACGTGCCTTAACATACCGCTGCCGGCATTCGCGGGCGATGAAGTCATTCTGCAGGCCTTCGACCGGGTGATAGAGCCAGCCGTGCACGCCTACCGACCAGATATCCTCCTTACCCAGACAGGAGTAGATAGCCATCACGCCGATCCGCTCACCCACCTCAACGCAACACTGCCGCTATTTTCGAAACTTGCGGCCCGCCTGCACGCACTGGCCCACGATTCGTGCGCGGGACGCTGGCTCATCGTGGGAGGAGGCGGATACGATCCGGTGGATGTTACTCCCCGGGCTTGGACCGCATTTATCGGAACCGTGCTCGGCCGCGCCGTGGCAGATGTGGCCCTGCCTGAAGAATGGCTCCAGATATCCCGCGCATCCGGAGGAAACCCTCCTCCCATTCTGTTGCAGGACTCCGGTCCAGGCTATGTTCCTCTGGAGATTGACGACCTCAGCTCGACACTCGAGAAGATCGACCAGACTGCTCTCAGCATCCTGCTCAAACGGTTCCACGGATGACGGACACATACAAAAGCTCCGCAGGTATCTTGCACTCCACTCGTCGCTTTGCTTATATTGCGTCGTTTGCACGTTCCAAAGGAGGAGTACCATGGGTGTTCCGAAAGTCGATCCCGATCTTTGCACCGGGTGTGGCATCTGTGAAGACATCTGCCCCGATGTTTTCGAGGTCGGCGATGACGGTGTCTGCCACGTGATCGATCCGAATGCATGTGAAGACGCCGGTTGCTGTGAAGAAGCCGCTGACGAGTGCCCGGAAGGCGCAATCAGCATCGAGTAAGAGCACCGCGGCTGATTCGCGGAGCACCATTCGAACAGCACCACGTGGCAAAGAGCCGTCTCCCACGGGGGACGGCTCTTTGCCGCTCGTGAACCGCAACGCGCCCGAAGCGTCCATGCCGCTACACGCCGTCAGAGAATCCACTTAATTCCGGCAGACTTGTCCCAACAGCTGGGGCTGCGGGCCGGTGTCTGCGGAGGATACCCGCGCATCCCGTCGAAAGCCATTCTTCGACAAGAAAGGAGAAGGGCTATCGACTCTCTTACCCTGGTTCGAGTGGCACTTACGGTGGTCGCGATCGGATTTCTGACCTCGGCTTCTGTTGTGTGGCTGAGGATTCCCGGGCCGACGCGCCCCAGACACATCCGCCGGAGCCTGGTGGCCCTTCTGCCGCTTTCATTGCTGGCCGTTCTCTCGATCACCCTGGTACTCGACCTCTTGATGGGCGCTCAACTGTTGAGTCCGCACGCCTTCCCTCTGGCTCAGACCATACTGCTGGCCGCCTCCGCCGCAATCCTCTTCGCGATCGTATCTGTGAGCCGGCAGCGCAGAACCGAGCAGACAGAACCCGCCGACACTGCAAGTGTGGATGCGCTCACTCAAGTGGCGAGCCACCGGGTCTTCCAAGACCGGCTCGCACACGAGTGCGACCGTGCCTATCGCTTCGGGGACACGTTCATGCTGCTGGTGCTAGATCTCGACGATTTTCACCAAATCAACAACCGCCACGGGCATCAAACCGGCGATCGCATCCTGCTTGAACTGGCCCGGCGAATGCGGGCTCAACTGCGCGAAATCGACATGGTGGCGCGCTTTGGCGGCGACCAATTCGCGATGATCCTCCCCCATACCTATGAAAAGGGTGGCGTTGATGTGGCGGAGCGCCTTCGCAAGAGCCTCGCGGGTTCGGTCTTTCAGACTACCAAAGGTACTGAGTTGCGCATCACGGTCAGCCTTGGCCTGTGCTCTTATCCGGTCGACGGCTCTTCGCCGCCAGAGTTGGTGGAGGCCGCCCAGAAGGCCCTCAGTTTCGCGAAGGCTCTGGGAGGCAACCAAATACAGCTGTTTGGCGAAATACCAAGCAAGGAGTCACCAGACAACGTGGTCTCCCTGCCGCACGGCGGACGCGGGGCGGTAGTTCGCAGTCTGGCGGCGGCGGTTGATGTGCGCGATGGATATACGCATGAGCACTCCCGGCTGGTCTCGGAACTCTCGTCTGCTATAGCCCGGCGCATCGGTCTTCCCTCGACCGAAGTGTCACGCATAAGGGTCGCGGCCCTGCTTCACGATGTAGGCAAAATCGGTGTGCCGGATTCGATCCTCACCAAAGAGGGCAGCCTGTCTCAGGAGGAATGGGAGTGCGTACGCCGCCATCCCGTATTGGGAAAACGCATCGTAGAACAGGCTCCGGAGCTTATGGACGTGATGCCCCTTGTCCTTCACCACCAGGAGCGCTATGACGGCACAGGATATCCCGAACGCCTTCGTGGCAGCAGCATTCCCCTGGGCGCTCGGATAATCGCCGCCGCCGATGCCTATCACGCCATCCGCTCGGATCGCCCCTATCGTTCAGGCCGCACTCACGATGAGGCCATGCGCGAACTCGCGCGGTGCAGCGGGAGCCAGTTCGACCCCCAAATAGTTGAAGCCCTAGTGCAAATACTGGATACGGACGAAGAGCTGCGCGCCCTCCTCCCGCTCGATATCGAGATAGCACCCGCAGCGGCAGCCGTAGCGACAAGCCGGACCATTTCGGCCTCAGCTCCGGTCACGCAGGCCTCGGCCACGGCCGCATCGGCCACCCCCCTAGCGACTCTACTGGGCAACCACGGAGCCTAGACCGCAAGAAACTCTTCTAGTGCATCTAGCGCAGAAACGCCAGTCCGAAGACGTGGTAGACGAGCACCAAGAAGAAGATCGTCACCACCAGTAGAGCTGCCTGGAGAGCCAGGCGATATCTCCTGTAATGCCACACGATTCCACTCGCCAGCAGCACCGCCGCCACTTTGAATACGCAGGCCCAGGCTCGGTCGAATCCAAGTAGCCAGCGCATGACGGGGTTGGCCTCCCCCCCACCCATGTTCAAAACATTCAGGGTGAGACAGAAGTCTGCAACATTGATGAGATTGACCGCTGCGAGCGTCAGCACAAGCACCGCCGGGCGGTCGCGCAGAGCGACCAGAGCCTTCTGAGCAACACCCATCTCCGCCCGAGCGGCTCTTCGGTCGAACCCAGTGCGTTGATCGCGAAACACGAAGACCCGGCGCTGGCGCCGCTCGCCGGCTCGACGATCGATCTGCGGAAACTCACAGAGCTCGTTCACGTGTCTCAGTATAGCGTTCTAGTCGCCGGCATGCACGCTCGCGCAATTCACTTCACGGTGATCGCGCTCACGTCTGAGTCGCTGCCAAGTTCCGAAAAGGATAGGGCCCGCAAACATAAGGCCAAGCAGAGATATCACTCCTCCCAAGCTGATCACGTAGCCCGATATGAAGCTATAGAGTACCGGAGCGGCCAATGTCCCGATCAGACCCGCAATCTGGATGAAGGTCTGCTCTAAACCCTGTACGCTCCCCAGCCATCGCGAGGGAACAACTTGAACGAGGAAGGCGGCTTTCGCCGGATACGACCAGGCCACGGCAAAACCTTCGATGATGCTCACCACGATGAAGAGCGTCAGATTGCTCGTGGCTCCGTAGGTGATCCATGCAAAAGCCGAGATCACATATCCCGAAAACATGAGCACCCAGCGATTGTAACGATCGGCCAGGTACCCGCCCGCGAACGAGAAAAGCATGGGAACGCTGAATGCCACCCAGGTGTAGCCGATGAACTTCATCGAGGCGCCCAGATGGCGCAGATACAGGCTCCACAGCACTTCCCACGTACCCATCGCGAGATGCCCCGTGAACGCCACCACCAGGAACGCCGCCACCGGCTTGGTGATCAACTGCCGGTAAGGCGGATGCTCGACTTTGATCGCCCGCCGCTGCTTAGCATGTTCGGGCTCCTTGATCACGAGCAACAGCATCACCGCCGTGATCGCTGAAAGCGCACTGCCGAAGAGGAAAATGGTGTAAAAGGCCCAGGTGCCTTGCCCTCCCCCTAAGCTATAGAGGGGTACGGCAATAACCGGCCCAGCCACCAGTCCGCCAAACTGAGCGGTCGTCAGCCATCCGTACGCCCGGCTGCGGGTCTGCTCGGTAGATAGTTCCGCCACCAGAGCCTGTCCGGCCGGCGTAATGGCCGCCGCCCCAATTCCTTCGAGCAGCCGAAAGAATGTGAACCACGCCGGGTGGGTGGTCGATACGAAGAGAAAGGTTGCCACCGCATACAGGACCGCACCCGCCACGATCATCGGCTTCCGGCCGATGGAGTCACTCAAGCGCCCCAAGGGAGCTGAGAAGACGAAGGTGCCCACGTAATAGGAGGCCGCCACCACACCTATGAGCCACACCGAGGCATGCGCCTGTTCTTGCAGGAAGACCGGCAGATACGGCAGTATCGCTCCGAATCCCGACCACACCACGAAGCCGGCCGCGCATATGACCCCGAGCTGGAACCACTCTGTTCGCTCGGGACCGGCGCCGGATGGGCGCGCGTTCTCCAGGGCTTCGCGCCCTTCAAATCCGTGTTCACTTGTCACAGAAGTGCTCATGTGGGAACTTTGCGTACATTCACTATCTATGGGAAAGCGCGGCGCGCGTAGTCGCTCACGTTACCACGCCGCGAACGATTGAGACCAAGCGGGAGGAACAATGCTCGATCATCCGGGAGAGACGTTCCAGCAGGCGACGTCTTACCACAGGGAATCCATGGAGGAGCACGAGCTCGACTGGCGGAGCAAGCCACCCACCTACAAATTTTACAACCACGCGACGGTGATTGGGCTACCCACTCCCGCACCGTCCCTCGACGAGTACCCGGCTCCAGATATCTTCACCTGTGTCGCCCGCCGGCGCAGCATACGTTCATTCGGCGCTACGCCCATTTCGCTGTTGGAACTGTCCCGGCTTCTGTGGACTTCCGCCGGTATAACCACCTCTTACATAACCCCGCACGGCCAGGATTTCTACAGAGCCGCTCCCGCCGCAGGAGCTTTGTATCCCATTGAGACATACGTTGTTGTCAACAAGGTGGAGGATCTGGACCCGGGCCTCTATCACTACCGCATCGCCGGCCTGGACATCTTAGAACGTCCCATCGCCGAGGGGAGTCATTCACTCGAGCAGCTTCGGGTGGGAGACCTGCGCGGTGAGATCTCGGCCGCGGCCCTGGACCAGTTGATGTGCGCAAGAGCGGGTGCTGTCTTCCTGTGGACCGCGGTCTTCGCCCGCTCGGTCTGGAAATACCGGGACCGGGCATACCGTTATTTTTACTTGGATGCCGGCCACATGGCCGCCCACCTCTCCCTGGCGGCAGTCGCTCAGGGTCTGGGCAGTTGTCCCATCGCCGCCTTCTATGATGATGAAGTCAATGCTCTGCTGGGAATCGACGGCCAAACCGAAGGAGTCGTCTATATGACCGCGGTGGGTCGGCAGAGCCGGCCGTTCAACAGCAAAGGCGACGTGCGCCATACCGCCCGTCCAAAGGAATAACCCAGACATGAGGTGAGCATCGCCAAACGGTCTTCGCCTTCCGCGATGATCCGGTCGACTCTATCCCAGGGCCCGTCCGCCGGCGAAGGATATCCGTTGACTACTAAATCAACTTGCCGATTCGGCAATCTACTGCTCTTGTATTGACTTTTAGCGACACTTTCTGTCACATTTTTCAGTGTATGCCTGCAGCTACAGGGGAATCGGGGTTAGATCGTGTCCTTTCGTCCGGA
Source organism: uncultured Gaiellales bacterium (assembly GCA_964580165.1). Taxonomy (GTDB): domain Bacteria; phylum Actinomycetota; class Thermoleophilia; order RBG-16-64-13; family RBG-16-64-13; genus RBG-16-64-13. Next base: position 1,088 of record CAZOJR010000089.1, on the reverse strand, counting down.
TAGCATTGACCGCCACATCTTGGCCTTTCTCACGGAGGATGGCCGCATGCCATCCGCCGAGATGGCCCGGCGCCTCGAGGGAGTATCCGAGCGATCCGTGCGCTATCGCATCTCACGCCTCAAGAAAGCCGGCGTCGTGCGCGTTACCGCTATCCTCAATCCTCAATCCCTGGGGTATGCGATAACGGGCGATGTGATGATCGATGTGGTGCCGGGACGCCTTCAAGATGTTGCCGCCCGGTTGACCAAGATCGACCAAGTCAGCTACGTGGCAGGCACCGTGGGAGACGGCGATCTCAACGTTCAGATACACGCTCGCGATGCCGAGGAGTTGGTCCACCTGGTGGAAACGGCGATAGGCACCATTCAGGGAGTGACCCGGGTCCGGACCACCGTGATCCCCTGGAAGCTCAAAGAGATCTGCGATTGGCGCATGCCGGCGGAATTCGCCGGTGAGAAAGGAGCGCCGATGACGTAACACTAGATGAACACTCAGCGGGTGGCTGACGTGTGCAAACCATAGTGCAGCGCTCCTGCGCCGACTTCATGGAGGTCACTATGCAAGGAGAAGGGGAGATTACGTTCGCGCGAAAGGCGAGCGGCCTCGTCCGGGGCTTGAGCATGTGGGACGCTTTCGGCGTCGGCTTCATGAACCAAGGTCTGACCCCCAGCATCTGGGTCATGGTCAGTCTGGGTTTGGGTGTCTATCTGGGTGGCAACCTCATCATCGCCACCATCTTATCCTTGGTGCTGGCGGGTATCGGCTTTCCGCTGGTCTGGGGTATTCTGGGCGGTTCGATGCCTCGATCGGGCGGCGAGTACATCTACAACTCGCGCATCCTGCATCCTCTCATCGGCATCGGCGAATCGTTTGGTAACGCTTTCATCTGGCTCATGTGGATCTACGTCCTGGCCCCGTGGATGGCGGATCCGGGCAGTATCATGCTTGCCGACTTCATGGGTTGGGACTGGCTCTACAATGCAGAGACCGAGCAGTTCCTCGGTGGCCTCTCCTATGAATGGGGCTCGTTCGTTATCGCCACTATTGCAAGCATCATCGCATTCTTGTTCGTGGTATTTGGCATCAA
>CAZOJR010000088.1:0-8023 GCA_964580165.1 uncultured Gaiellales bacterium | reverse complement strand
GCGAGACCGCAGATAACGGCTCCCTTTACCTCGCGGGCGATCGTCTGCACGGCGGCGAAGTCCCCCGGGCTGCTGGCCGGAAAGCCGGCCTCGATCACATCGACGCCCAACCGCACCAGTTGATGAGCGATCTCCAGCTTCTCCGAGGCGTTCAGGCTGCTACCAGGTGACTGCTCGCCGTCGCGAAGCGTGGTATCGAAGAATACAACCGGCACCCCGGCGTTGCGCGGTACACCGGTCCGGCTTACGACGGTCCGGCCGAACGATACCCCACCGGCGGTCTCATCCGCGGTCGGATTGCTCGTGGACATGGTTCTCTACCTCCTGGGTTATCTGCGAAAGTCGTGGCTATTGATATGCCGGATGACGCCGGCCTCGCGAGTGTCTCCCCCTATCGGGGGAGCAGCAGGAGGAGGTTGAGAACGAGAGCGTGGCATGTACGGTAGGCCCGCCCTGACATAGGGGCGGCATCTCCGCGAGTTCGGCAAGAATCTGTTCTGCTCTCCATGTGTTTGAGTTTAGCAGGAGGACGTTCGAAAAGGTATGCTTGCCTCTATCATGCGATTCTTCGACGCGCATTGCGACACTATAGGCAAAATCTGGGAAGATGGCGCCGACTTCTCTGATACGAGCAATGACCCTCTTCGCGACCGGTCTGCCGGTACTACCCTGCATATCACCCTGCCGCAGTTGCGTACGGCCGGAGTCTGCGCACAGGTCTTTGCCAGTTGGGCATGGACCGAAAGATACAAGGGACGCGAGTTTGAAGTGGGAATGGCCAAAGTCGAAGCCGTTCGGCGGTTGTGCGACGAGCACAATTCCGACTTGGTCCTCGCCCTGACCGGAGACGACATAGTGGAGGCCTGTGAGGCACCTGAGCCGGGCAAACGCACTGCCGTCATCCCAAGCCTGGAAGGTACGGACGCCCTACAGGGAAATCTCGACAACCTGGAACTCTTTCGGCAGGCGGGTGTTCGTCTTGTCACTCTGGCCTGGCACGACACCGTCTTTTGCGGATCGACGTACGGTGACGGATCCGGGCTTACGGTATCCGGCACCCAGCTGGTCGAAGCCTGTGAAGACGCCCGGGTGCTGATCGACTTATCCCACGCTTCCGATCAGGCTTTTGCCGATGTGTGCCGCATTGCCACCAGGCCTCTGATTGCCAGCCACAGCAACTGCCGGGCTCTTTGCCCGAGTCCTCGCAACCTCACCGACGAGATGATCCGCGTCATCGGGGAGCGAGGCGGCGTCGTGGGCATCACACTCGCCCCGAGCTTCCTCTCGCCCGACTACTACCGGCAGGCCAAGAACATAAACGATCAGTTCTGGCATTCCATCGAGACCGGGGCCGCCACAGTGGACGAGGCGGGCAAGATATCCGCCGAAGCTGAAGCACTGATCCCGCGTCCGCCCCTCGATCTGATCGTAGACCACGTCCGGCACGCCATCAACATCGGCGGTGAGGATGCCGTCGGCCTGGGTGGGGATCTCGACGGCATTGACACCCTGCCGGCAGAATTCAACAGCGTCGCCGACTATCCACGCATTGCCGAGCTGCTAGCCAGATCCGGTTTGACGGCAACACAAGTGGATAAGATCTGCCACCGAAATCTTGCCCGAGTATTCAAGGAGGTCCTTGGATGAGCGAAAACAGCGGCGGCAACCGGCCTTCGGCTCCGGCAACAGCGGCAGTCTGCGGCCTCTACTGCGACGCCTGCAGCATCTTCATCGCCAGCCATGAAGACCCCGAGCAGCTCGCTCTGCTTGCCTCGCGCATGGGATGGAGCATAGACGAAGCGTACTGCGACGGCTGCCGTGCGAAGAGACGGACGCCTTACTGCCGCGCCTGCGGACTATTCGCGTGCGCTGAAAGCCGCGGATACGCATTCTGTGGAGAATGTGAGACATTCCCGTGCGCCGAGCTTGAGGCCTTCCATCGCGAAAGGCCACATCGCGCGGAGATCTACCAAAGCCTGGAGCAAATCGCCGAGATCGGCGCGAAAGCCTGGTTGGCCGAGGTCAGAAACCGCTATACCTGCCCCTCTTGCGGCACCCTGAACTCGGCCTACGACTTGAAATGCCGCTCCTGCGGGCATGAACCCGCCAACGCATATGTCGCCGCCCACCGGGAAGCGATCGTCGAACGGCTGCAACAACCTTAGGTCACGTTTAGACCACGTGCTCAGATCTCATGCCGCGATGTCAACCATCAGCACGGCTTCGCCTTAGCAATCTCCCGGCCGGCAACAATGACTTGCGGTCGGTGCGCAGGCAGCGGCGGAGATAGCCGCCGGCCTGCGCACCGACCGCAAGATGCTCTGCATAAGCCGGTAAATCTGAAAAACGGGCGCGGATCGGGTAGACAACCGTCCCACCCAAGCCACAAGACAGCATGGCAACAGCCAGGTGCCGCGCTGCGCTTTTCGTCAGGCCTGGTGCTTCAGATCTTTACTCTCCCGGCTCGGGACCGTAGGCGTCCATCTTTACGGCATCGGAAACAACGTAGTCCATGTCGGTACACGCCGCAATATCCTCAAGCGTATAGCCTCGAGCCACTTCTTCCAGCACAAAACCCTTGTCGGGATAACGGCGGAACAACGCCCGCTCGGTGATGATCACGTCGGCTTCTCCGACACCCGTCAACGGGTACGTGCATTTCTTGAAGAGCTTGCTCTGACCGTCCTTCGAGCAATGTTCGGTCACAATATTGACAATCCGGGCCCCGGCCAGCAGATCCATAGCTCCGCCCATCCCGGCCACGATCTTACCCGGCACTTCATAGCTGGCGATATTTCCCTCGCCGTCCACCTGGAATGCGCCCAAGAAGGTCACATCAACGTGACCGCCGCGGATGATCGCGAATGAGGCAGCCGAGTCGAAGAAGCTGCCACCGGCAATCAAAGATATAGGCTGTCCTCCCGCGTTGCCACGGTCGGGGTCGATGCAGAACTCACTAGGGGTAGGCCCAACGCCCACGGCCCCATTCTCGGTTTGTATGACAACATCTATTTCCGGCGGCACGTGGTCGGCCACCAGAGTAGGAATTCCAATACCCAGGTTGATGATCTGACCATCTTTGAGTTCCTGGGCCGCACGCTCGGCGATGATGTTCTTGATATCGGTCTGAGCCACCTTGGTCTCTCCTTGCAACAGAAAGCTATCAGCAGGAAGGATGCGAGGAACCGCGGTAAACGATGTCCGCTCTTACCACGGCCTGCACGTACAGCCCCGGAGTATGCACGCTCTCAGGCGGGATCTCGCCCGGACTGTACAGGTACTCGACCTCAGCGATAGTGTATTCGGCACAGGTGGCACATACGGGATTGTAGTTGGAGGCGGTACCTCGGTACCGGAGGTTGCCCCAGGTATCACCGTCATGGGCCCGCACCAGAGCCACATCAGCGCGCAGAGCTTTTTCGAGTAGGTACGTCTTGCCATCGAGTTCAAACTTCTGCTTGCCCTCTTCGACCACAGTGCCTACTCCGGTCGGGGTTAGAAAACCGCCAAAGCCGGCACCGCCAGCCCGCATTTGCTCGGCCAGGGTTCCCTGAGGTACCAGCTGCACCTCGATCTCCCCGGACCGGTAGGCCTTGACCACATCCGGCGTAGTGCCAATGTGGCTAGCAATGAGCTTGCGAACCTTCCCTGCTTTGACCAATTCCACGATACCGCGATCTCGGAAGCCGCCCGTACACGAGATAATAGTTAGATCTTTGACTTCGGAATCCTGGAGTCCATGGATGAGCGTGAGTGGATCCCCCTGATCCAAGAAGCCACCGATGGCTACCCGCATCCCCGACTCGATGTGTGAGATTGCCTCTTGAAGGCTTACAACTTTGTTCTTGGGCATCGCCCTCTCTCCTATTGCCCCCCATAGATTTTTTTGTGCATCCGTAACAGCCGGGCGCAGCGCGCCCGATGGGACCTTGAATGATGGACCCCCGGATCTCTGAGTCTCGTCTCCACGATCGTCTTGAGGCCAAGCACGATGAGAGCAACACCCCTCTTGTCTGGTAAGAGAAGTGCGCACTCCTTGAACATCCTCGGAGACCGTCCTTAGCACAATGATTCATGATGAATAATGATAGTGATAATAATAGCGCGCTTTGCCCCGGCGTTTTGCCCTGGCGACGGTGCCGTGCGACGCCACCTATTCCCTCGCTTCAACAGCACATCCCAACAAGTAAGTGCGCAACCTTGAGATCTCGCCCGAGAGACCGGCACAGTCTCGAGAGCTTGCAATACTGGCTCTGGGGCCATAACCTGTCAGGGATCGGCTTATGCTCCATTGTTACTACACCTGCAACCTAGTCCCGCTGGACCTCATCGTCCGATGCGGCTACACGCCCCGCTGGCTCGGGAACTACCTGCGCGATGCCGGATCTCCGCTGCGCCGGGAGGCTCTCAGTATCCACCCCATGACGTGCCCTTACGTTACTAAGCTCGTGGCGGCCGCCGACGCTATATTCGGGCAGACCGGTAGCGGCACAGAAGAGGCGAGCGACCACGATGGTTGTCTGGTGATTCCAGGAGGTTGCGACGCAGCGCGCCGGATGGGTGACCTACTTGCCGCCACCTACCCCGGCCAGGTATTCGTTCTCCCTATGGCACGGCAGTCGGGGCCTGAAGTAATCGAATCCCTCGCAGCCGACCTCTGTCGCCTGGAGGACTGGTTAGGCGCACGGTCACAAGGACACGCCCCACGCACCGGAAGACAAACAGCCCCGGTCACACAAGGGCCGTCAGAAGAGCCGCCACGCGAGCAAGCATGGGGGTCGCAGCAAGAACCACCCACGATTGACTACCCGGCACCGCCTCATCCGGGAGGAGTCTTCATTGTGGCCGGGCCGTTGAGCGACAACTCGCTCTTGCGTCTTGTTGACCGTCTGGGCACCCATGTCTCTGGACTGGAGTCGTGTACTTCACCCGATCGCTGGAGGCAATTGGTGGCGCCGGAGGATGCCGTCGCCGACGCCGGCGATCATACCGCCCTAGCCGCCCGCCTGCTTGACATCGGCATGTGTCCCCGACGGTCAACCTCCACGCGGCTGAGCTACCTATCTAGGCGTTTGGATGAGACTCGACCATCGTCGATCATCTACGCGCGCCAGAGTTTTTGCGACCCCGGTGCCTACGATGCCCTGCTGGTCGCGGAACTTGCGGCCAAACGCGACCTGCCCTATTTGGAGATAGAGGTGGATTTCCCGTTCGACGCTGGCGGCCCGCTCCACACGCGGGTCGAGGCTTTTGTCGAGGCGCAGTTGCTGGATGACGACCTGCTGGATGACAATTTGCTGGACGACGACTTGCTGGACAGCTTGGACAAGGAGGTTTGACAGCCCATGCCCGGCATGGCCGACGTCACCGGAGATTCGTTCAGCGCCTCGCTGATCCGCACCGCTTTTCTCGCTCAGACCCGCTGGAAAGCGATGCAATCACGTACCGGCCGCCGGTATATGGAACTCCACGCTCTCAGCGCATCTCTTGACCTCTTTAAGCCCGGCGCGATTGTCCCTTGGGTGTCGTACCTCTTTCCAACCGAACTCTTGACCTCGTACAAGATCACCCCGATGATTCCCGAGATAGGCTCGGCCACCCTCACAGGAAGTGACCTGCGCGAGCCGGTTGAAGCCGCTGCGGCCCGCATGTCGCTGGCCCGGGATGTGTGCAGCTACCACCGCATTGCTCTGGCGGCTGTCGAGAATGAAATGCTCCCGGCACCAACAATGTGTTTGGGTACCACTCCCCTCTGCCTAGGCAAAGAATGCCTGCTGGAAATGCTGGCAGTACACCACAAAGTCCCCTTTCGTGAGATTCGGGTGCCGCTTCCCCCGGACGAGGGGGAAGCGGCACCCGAAGTAATCGCCGATGTAGCCGACCAGATGCGGACGCTGCACGAGGACATCGGCCGTTGGACCGGGCGCAAGCCTGACCTCGCGAAGGCCATCCGGCTCTCCAACCGGGCATCCGCAGCTTGGGGCCAGGTAATGTCTGAGCGCCTGGCCAGGCGTCTGGAAATGGACGGCCGCCGCACCTTCGCGACGGTGTTCCTTGGCCAACTTCTCTGGGGCACCGAGGAGGGTGCCAAGGATTTTGAGCGGCTACTCACTGCACGCGGCCGCCGTGACCTCATGGCGCCCGTGCTGGACGGCGGGCGCAGGCTCAAGCGCCTCCTGTGGCTCCATACCATTCCCCATCACGACACCCAGATTTTTGACATGCTGCGCGAGCGCGACGCAGTCGTCATTTTCGAGGAGATGGGCCAGATGCATCTGGAGACCGTCGATCCCGACGACCCCTTCCCCGGCCTGGCCAGGCGGCTAGCCAGCAACGCGCTCTGGGGCAGCTCCGCCCGCCGGGCGCGGCTGAATGTGACGTTGGCCAAACAGCTCAGAGTCGATGGGGCGGTGCATTTCAACCATTGGGGCTGCCGGCACGGATTGGGATCAGTGCCAGTAGTTCGCACCGCCTTCATGGAAGCGGGGATACCCTTCCTGGCTATCGACGGCGACGCTCTGGGTCGTGGGGGCGCGCAGCAGGACAAGGCTCGCCAAGCCCTGGAGAGCTTCCTGGAACTGCTATAGGCCGCACCACAATGGCAGCCAAGGTCGCGGCATGTCCGAACCTGGTGCGCAAGATCACCTGTAAATCTGCCCCAAAATGACGGACAGCCCGGATGAGAAGAGCCTCGTCCGGCTCATCGGTTCCGTTTTGGCTGAGCAGAATGACGAATGGGCCGCCTCTCGCAAATACATGAGCCGCTTCTCGCTCCCTCGCGCGCATCTACCAAGCCACCACTCCCAGATAGAAGGAGACGTGACCCGCGCCGTTGCCATTCCCGTCCGCTAAGAGCTAAGGTGAAGACCCTACGAGAACGAGATGGCTCTTACACCACGTCGCGGGACATATCCATGCCCGGCGCACGAGAAGCCTGCCCCGGGTCCCGGGGCAGGCTAACATATAACGATGAGAGCTTTGGCAACCCATTGTCGTCTACTCCGCACCGCCTCCGAGAGAAGGCTGAGTGTCAGACCATACCGGTCCTATCTCCTCAGCCGACCACGCCCTGACGGCGTTTCTTGAGGCATCCACTACGTACTCAACTAGAGTCCGGCCATCCCCGGACTGGATGGTGATTCGGTACAGTCCCACAAGGATTCCTTCTTCTTGTTCCGTCCTATTTCTGACCCTCGGTAGCAAGTCTCTGATGACAGCCTTGATCTCGGCGTCACAATGTTCACTGGGTTCAACGGTGATCACCACACTGAGGACGACGTCGGACTCAGTCTGTGCAAGATCGAACTCCCAGAGGCTTACTCCAATGGCGCGTGCTTCCTCATCAAGATACGACGAGATCGCATCCGCTTTTGTGCTATCAATAGACTCCGTTTCTGTAGGAGACAGAGCTTCGACAGGCTGCTGGGTGCCAAATGAGCTTTCTCCGTTCTCTCCAACAATGTTGATCGTGAGCCAGTCTGCCGTCGTCTCACCTCCGGACTTTAGGTGACTCATCTCCCTTTCAACCAGAGCCCGAATCCACACAGAGGCCGACACACCATCCGTGCCCGTCCTAATCGTCACTTCCACGTCGTCCTCTGTCCCCGCAACCTCTACGGACTCCACCGGTACGCCTCGAACCGCAAGCGCCTCCTGTAGTCGGCTGTCAAGGTTCGCAAGGGCCGGTGCCGGACGGGGAGCTAGGAGAACTCCGAGAACAACAGCAACTACCAGCAAGGGGACCAAGACAAGCCCAGCAAACCGGGTTCTTTTCATAATTCGACACTCCTTTCGCCCACACTAGAGGTCGCCGGCATGAGTGCTGTATTTGTATTCATAATAGTAGATCAGCGAGAACGGTCCCTGAACAAAAGTTCCGCTTCAGACCCTCCTGCGCTTCACCATCAAACGTGGCAGAAGGAACCGAAACCACCACTGGAGTGCCAGGTGATGATCTTCTTTCACTTTGGTCGTGGTTGCGCGCTACAGGAATAGCCAAAACGTGCAAGAATTCGTTTGAATA
>CAZOJR010000087.1:6749-8108 GCA_964580165.1 uncultured Gaiellales bacterium | reverse complement strand
CCTGACGCAGAAGCATGAGGAGCTGGGAATTCTTCAGTCGATGCAGACAGGTGGATTCGAACTGGTACAGGAGGCGGAAGCCCCGGCTCAGGCGTTTTCTCCAACGCCGCTTCGTAATACCGGGTTCGCCTTTCTGGGTGGACTCTTCCTGGGCACTCTGCTGGCTTTTTTGCTGAACTATCTGGATAGACGGATCAGAGATGAAGAGACTTTGGAGAGGGAGTTCGGTCTTCCCGTTTTGGCGAGTGTCCCCAGATTAAACGGTCGCTGGGGCTCACGGAGTCTGGAGGACTCACGCACGTTAGTTGGTTTTTCCGACTCGCAGTGGCTTCGTCTTGAAGCGTTTCGCACTCTGAGGTCTAATCTCCGGTTCTATCAGCTCGACCGCAAGAGCCAAGTCCTGCTGTTCACCAGCGCGCTTCCACAGGAAGGCAAGACGGTCACTGCAATCAATCTCGGGTTCACCCTCGCTCTGTCAGGGGCTCGCGTCATCCTGTTGGAGGCCGATCTGCGCCGTCCCATGTTTCATAACTACCTCGGTTTGGAGGGTTCGGCAGGGGTCTCAACCGTACTGACCGGGGCCACCACGTTCCAGAAGTCGTTGCAGATCGTCCGGGTAGCCGACTACCTCTCGGGCCCGGAACTCAACGGGGGGTTGACCGGGCATGAGGAGGCTGATCTGAAGAAAGATCTGCTGTGTATGCCCTCCGGGCCGATACCACCAAATCCGGCAGAACTCCTCAGTTCACCCCGCATGCGCGAATTGATCACCACAGCCTCGGCCCATGCGGAGTACGTTTTGATCGATGGCCCGCCCTTGCTCCTGGTCTCGGACGCACTCAACATTGCCGGTCACGTGGACGGCATCATAATAACCACGAGGCTGAAAAGCACAACCGTGGACGAAGCTCGTGACGTGCGCTCGATTCTTGAGCGCTCCGATGGTCGTGCCCTGGGATTGGTGGCGAACGGCGTGAGCGGCAAGCGGAAGAGCTATTACCAAGGCAAATACAAGGGCGGTTACACTACCTCGCCTCAAGAGCGCGAGCTGTAGCACGAGCATACGCCGGTCGCAGGCGGCTTCTCAATCCGTGTAGGTGCTCCAGACTGCTTGGCGCAGATCCTCTGATGCCTGGAGTATGTCAGGGCTTGAGATGTAGCGGGGCGGCTTGATGCAGTAGTCGCGATACTGGCTGGGTTCGCCGTTTTCACCCGACTCCACCGCCCGGATCATGTTGTACAGTTCACGAGCTGTGACGTAATGGAGCACGTATTTCGAGCCGTCGTTGTAGGCCGTCTCGAGATGGCAGAAGGCCTCATGCATCGCGTAGCCAAGGACCGCCTCGGCGTCAACGGCTC
>CAZOJR010000087.1:0-6731 GCA_964580165.1 uncultured Gaiellales bacterium | reverse complement strand
TGGATCGAGGTACCGATCCACGCGTCGATCAGTTTCTGGGTTGCCGGCCTATGAATGCTGATCCCGTCGCCGAAGGTTGGTCTTCCGTCGACCCATACCGGCCGTACCGGCCCTTGGACCATAAGAAGGCCAGGCATGGGTCCCGCACCAGCTTTGGCAAGGGCGCCGGAGGAGTAGGATTTCGGCCGGTGGACATTGACATCCGCGTAGTATATGCGGTTGATCATTCTGGGGTTGCTCGGGTTGCACGAGGGAAACGTGAAGTCGGCATAACAGCCGGTTTCCTGAAGAATCGCCAACTCGCTGTTGACTCCACAGTACTTGCCGCCCGGCAGTGAGTTGTTCAGGGCCCAGTTTCCGTGGATAAACCCGTAGCGTTTCTGCCCGCCCTCGGTTCCGAAGATTCCAAAGAGCGAATAGTCGCGAAGACACAAACGGAGAGTGTTGCGCAGGTTCTCCGGGGTGTCGGATACGGTCTTGCCGTGGTGTAGGTGCAGCTCAATCTCGCCGTAACCGCGCTCGCAGAGGGAGACAAGCTCGCGCAGGTTTCCATATCGATGGTAGTGGGGCGGGAAGAACCAGGTACGTCGGGGTCTGCACCCAGACGCGTCGCTGTGCGCGTCGGCAAGAGGAGGATATCTGGTGAGAAGGTCGGCCACCCTCTCCTTCTCCAAGTCCGGCCCGACTTGACCTGTCCCCGGTTCGTAGTGATCCACCATGCAAAAGAGTACATGGGTCGGCTTGGCTCGACTATGCACAGACTGTGCTAGCTGAAGGGGAAGCCATCGGGTTAGAACCGACATGAGAAAGCCGACTCTGCCTTTCGGTTCTCTCATACGTGTCTCGCTCCTCGTCCGTTGCCGCTGTACTTGTTCCGATTGTACGGGATGTGCGCCATGGGCGCCTACGTGCTCAAGTATTTGCGCTTTCCGGCCGATGGTCTATTGGAAACTTTGAAGCGGCCATAACGAAAAGGCATACCCGTCGTGAGGCGGGGGCGCAAAGCCACGGGACTCTGTGTGAGTTAGCCGGGCTGCCGAATCTCCGGAGCCGACCGGACGGTTCTTTGCCTTGTCTGGTCGGCTCCCAGCATTGGAGGAACCATGGCAGACTTCAGAATGAACGAGCGGAGAGCACGGCGCATCTTCCCGGCGGTTTCGATCTTGCTCACGTCGGTGCTGATACTTTTAGCAATCATTGCCTCGACTGCCCAAGCCGCACCAACTTCCGACCTCGAGGGCGATACCAGCTCAGGCAAGTCGTGGAGTGATCTTCCGGATTCACTGACGGCTAGCTACGGTGTCACCGTTGATCAGGTGGCGGCCATCTCCGACGGTTATCCGGAGGGCCTTTGGAAGCCGTATCAGCCTGTTACTCGAGGCCAGTTTACGAGAATGTTGGCCATAGCTCTCGGTATCGGTCAGGAAAACCCCGCAAACCCCACCTTTTGCGACGTTCCGTCAACCAATCCCAATTTTGGATACATCGAGGGGTGCAGGGCTGCCGGCTTGATCAAAGGGGTGACTCCCGATGCGTTTCATCCTGATGATACTGTGACTCGTCAACAGGCCGTAGCCATGATCGCGCGTTTTGTGGCCGCGGCAAATGGTGAAGATCTAGCCACCATGTACAGCCAGGCCGAAATCGACTATGTTCTCGCTGGCTTCAGTGACGCGGGGAACGTCTCCAGTGAGCTCGTCGGGGAGGTGGTCTTTGCGCTCGAAATTGGCGTTGTCAAGGGCAATGCGTCCGGTTATCTATTCCCGCAGTCAATGCTCACTCGAATCGAGAGCGCCGCGCTGGCCATTCGGGCTCAGACCGAAGCCGCGGCGGCTATCCATTCCAATGCCTCTTTATACGAGGTGAAGGGTTCTCGTCTCGAGGAAACAGACGTGAGCATCTCCTACAAGGGAAATTGGCGCACACTGAGCAGCAGGAGGTATTCGAGTGGCAGTCTGCTCTATGCATCAAGTACTGGCGACACGGTTACGGTAAGTTTCACAGGCACAGGTTTGACTTGGATAGCGAAGACAGGACCATCTTGTGGTAGAGCAAAAGTAAAGCTGGATGGAGTCTCTACCGCCATAGTTGATCTTTATTCGGGCCGGGTGCACTATCAGCAAGGCGTCTACAGCACTGGTACGCTTGCATATGGAACTCATGTCGTACAGATTGAGTGGTATCCCCGTGAGATCTCAACGTGGAAAGGTCTCAGCGTCAACGTGGATGCCGTGGATATCCTGGGCGCAGGTTCGGTTGGAAATACGCCTTCAAGCATTACCGTGACAGACGATATGGCCTCACTTTCGGGGGCTACAACTGCCGCCCCCACCACCACGACGACCAAGGCGACCACTACTACTACCACCAAGGCGGCGCCTACCACCACCACTCAGGCGCCCACTACCACTACCACCGCCAGAGTCGCCTCAACGACAACGACCACTCAAGCACCCACTACCACAACTACCACCAAGGCGGCGCCTGCCACGACGACCACAACTGCCGCCCCCACGACCACCACGACGACTCAGGCGGCCACTACTACGACGACTATGGCGACAGCAAGTCAAGTTCTGAATGTCAAAGACTTTGGAGCCAAAGGTGATGGGACTACCAACGACCGCGCTGCGATTCAGTCCTGTATAGATGCGGCCGCAGGTACCGGGAAGGCCGTCTACTTTCCCGCGGGCACGTATCACATGATTGCCTCGGGCGGGCGGGGGCTAAGTATTCCTTCTAATACCACGCTCCAAGGTGTGGGGGATGCATCGGTGCTTCAACTCCTCGACACCGGCACCGACAGGCGCGAAGGTTTCCTCATGCTTGCGCAGGGAACCAGCAATGTGCGCATCGAGAACCTCAAGATCACCGGTACCCAGGTTAATAAAGAAGCGTCGGTACAGCTCATCATAATCAGGGGCAGCACCGGGGTCACGATCGAGGATGTGACCTTTGACAAAGGTGAATACGCCGTTAGGACCATCTATGACGGCGCCAGGTCGAGCGGAATAACGGTGAGCAACTGTAGAACGCTATCCAATGTACTCAATCCGTTCTATATGACATATGTTGATAATGTCGTCATAACTAATTGTGTGCTGGCTGCCAATTCTGTCAGCTGTGCTACTGCCGCTGGTGGCTATGATTCAAATCGTTGGCCGCATCACTTCTATATTGAAGCCGGTGTGAATAATATGGAAGTGTCTAATTGTATATTAACAGGTGGTCAGCACTGGGCTATTTGTATGGGTGATAGCGCTCGCAGTTCTAGAGAAGTAGTTTTCCGCGATATTGTTATGCGTGATGTATATGATGCCATACATATCTCTGGATGGAATGGCTCATTGCTTTTGGATGGCATCAATGTAAGCAGTACACGTTATGAGAGCGACCAGCCCTTACTTGCTCTGTATGGCGCGAGTGGAGTCGTTCTTCGGGATTTTGACTTCACTGTGAAGGCTGGCAACAGCAACTGGCTTGTGGAGTCGTATGATTCGTCCGGCAATCTACTGCAGAACGGCACGATGACCAACTCCATCCTCCTTGATCGCACTCCAGCGGGGTGTTATGTGGGGAGTGGGTCGGCTCCTACCTATAACAACGTTACGGTGAAATAGTGAGTGAATCAGCGTAGCCGCGACCACGCGGATGGACACCGGCGGGAGCTTTCCTGGAGTCGACGACCGCTGCTTCAAGATGGAAAGTGCTGCGCGCTGGGGCAAAGAGAGACTCCGGTGCGCAGCACTTAGCTTGTCCTGTTTCCGAGTTGACGCGACACTTCTTTCTACCTAGAGAGGGTTAGAAAGAGAGGCGGCGCATCTTTCTCTGCCTTGACACTCACCGAAGCTGCTGCACCATCTCCAAGGCTTCGGCCGTCTGCGCGGACAGAGGGTTCCTTTCTCTGGCGGCCTCGAGGAAGTCGCCAGCAAGATCCGCAAGTTCCGATCGCGACAGTCCTCGATAGTGTGCGGCCAGTTCCTGGGTAGACGCGTTCGTAGCCAGAGAATCAGCAGCCAGCCCGGGAGCCGGTGGGGTTGGATCGGAACCAACCAGCCCCGACCAGTCCTTCACCCCTGGGATTTCCGGGATCAGCGTCGTATAGTCGAGCCCCGGATCGAGGCCGGCTGTGTAATCGCCAGCAAGAAGAAGATTGAGCACCGTTACGCCCGCTCGGTAGCGGAGAGACCAATCGGCTGGTTCAAGGGCAATAGCTGCTTCAAACCGGTCAACACTAAGAGCCAGATTGTCGAGAACCGCTCCCCCTCGATCACTGGCCTCCGATGCAGCCGCAGCCGACGCCGCTCTGGCGTAAATGCCGGCCTGCGTCAAGTAAGGGCCGGGATCACTGGGCTGCAGAAAGCGGACGCTCCCGGCTCGTTCTATCGCCCCGACGCCATCGCTTGCCGCGAGCGCCACCGCCGACTTCTGAAATTGGAGTGAAAGATAAGGTAGGCCTGCTACAACGATCACCACTAGAGACAGTGTCATCAAGAGGGCTCTGAACACCGGCGATAAAACGCCGGATGGTTGCATTCGCTCCAGAGAGCGCTTTCTCCGCGCCGCTCGCCGCTTGCGGCGACTGGCTCTGGCGGCGTATTGATCTGCTCTCCGAGGGATGACCAAGAAGCTGTCGACTTTGGAGGACTGCTGCACAGGTTCCGTATCTGTCTCAGGGTTGATCTCAGTCCGCAGGGCCGGTTCCTCCAAGGTTGCGTGCCCTCCGATTCTTAACCACCGGTTGACGCGTGGCCATAGCACACCAACGCGGGCCTCGACACTCGATATTCCTAATGCGATGAACAACAAAGCAGGGATGCTGACTCCCGGCATCTGCCAGAGCCAATCGACGCTCGCGTGTATGAGCCAGTAGGTGGCACCGGCCAGAAGAGACATTTCCCAGCCGTAGACAGCCGAATCATTTCCCCAACGCGGATTACACCATTGAACCGGGGCTTCATTGTGTTCAAACTTCTCTAAGGTTTCGTCGCGTCCCGGATCATCGGCTGGTCTTCGCCGTCGTAGCCACGTTTCTCTTGCGCCTCGCCAACCGGCGGTGCAGCGAGGCCAGAGTAGTCCTCCAGCAGCCAGCAGGATGCCGCCGAATACAAGTACTCCGCCGATCAGGCCTGTCTCACCCAGTATCTGCAACTCGAAGGAATGAGCCTGCCTGGGTTTGGCTGTTTCTGTTGATCGCAAACGATCGTATTGAAACACGAAGTTGTCTGCGCCCACCCCCAGCACCGGGGCGCTTTCGAATCCCTCCCAGGCCACTCTCCATATGTCGACCCTGCCGCTGGACGACAAGATAGTGAAGCGCGATTCGTTTGACGACGCAGGTTGTTCGGCGGTTTGTCCGGTGAATTGCCGCCATGTTTGCGAAATCCACTTGAATGGGCCTCCGGCGTCACTTGTTAGTGCGATAGAGCCGTAAATAGAACCTGCCAAGACGCCGAGCAGAACGACGGTGCCAAAAATCGCTCTCATCCGCCGGCTCACCTTGACCCAGCGCTCGAGCAGAGCAAGGATCATTCCCATGAACCCCGCCGTTATCGCCGCCACCATCAGGGTGCGGGCGGCCACACTTCCGCCCACAACTTCGGGACCTTCGGTCCAGTAGCGGTTCAGGGTGGGGAATTCGTACACCATCAGTAACGCTGGAACCAGCAGGTAGAAGAGGGTGCGTATCCGAGCCGGCGAGATCACGAACATGACCAGAAGACTGAGGGCAAGGCTGTAGATGGCTCCTCGCGATTGGGTCATGATGGCCAGCCCCAAGAGCCCTGTGGCTATGCCTAGAGCGGCACCTCTCACCGGTGCGCGTTCTTTGGGTCCGGCGGCCAGCCACATAAGAGGCCAGAAGCCGACAAGGAATAAAGCCCCAGCGTTATTGGAATAGCTGACCGGGTAGTAGAAGCGATTTTCGGAGAAGAGAACGGTGATGTTGGCCGCAGACCATAGCTTCCACACACACATCGCGAGTATCAGAAGGCCTCCGGCCATAAGCAGATAGCGGAACGCTCGTCGTGCTGCGGGGTTTGTGAAATAGACGAGAGCAAGGGCGAAGACAAGCAGGTAGCTGAACGTACGCCCGCTCTCTATCCACACTCTGGCGGTTGAATCGGCCCATAAGGCAGAGAAGGCCACCCAGACGCTATAGCAGCCAAAGAGTGCCAGCAGTAGGAGCGAGAGTTGTCGTGGGCGGCGCGGATAGGCAATCAGCAAAGAGACAACCAAGCCGAACAGTCCCAGTGCAAGGCTGGGAGGGAGCCACTCTTGGGCGACGTAGCCTCCGGAGGAGAAGGCAAGCCACAACCAGAGACCGGTAAGGAAAGCTACCGGTGCAATCCAGACGTTCTCGGCTCGATGACGCTCTCCGCTCTCAGGAGCGGTGCTATCTGCTGACAACACGCCCTGTCACCGGCGCCCCAGCTACTTTTTGATCAGGAGGACTTGCGCGGTCGTGAGAGAAGCCTAAGTGTCACACCACCACCGACAAGTACACAAACCACTATACCGGCGATCATCATCTGGAACCCGGTGAAGGGGAACGTGCTGCGGTCGACAAGCGTCAGCACCAGATCGTCCAGCGGATCGGTATAGATTGCCTCTCCATATTGGTGGACCTCGGAGTTGTTAAGATAGGCCTGATACTCCTCCGGGGTGTATGGATACTTAGGTGATACAACTCCACTCGCATCGGAGATCCCATTGAGTTGCTGATCCCACGC
>CAZOJR010000086.1:0-8119 GCA_964580165.1 uncultured Gaiellales bacterium | reverse complement strand
GCACAGATCGGCGATAGCCAGGTCGATCGGCATGAACATAGGCGGAGAGACGTACTTGACTCCCTCTCCGATGAGCTTATTCATGGCCGTCACACCACCGGCGGTAGTCGACTGATCGTCGTACATGGAGAGATCAATCGTGTAATGAGTGTCACCTACCGTGACCCCACCCTCTTCGTTGAGCAGTTCTGTCGTGGGGCCGACGGCATCGTACATGGCCTTGAAAGCCGTAGCCATGTCGCCGGTCACAGAGCTGATCGCGCCAATCTTAAGAACGTCTTCTTTGGTCGCCCCTACGGTGGTATCAGTATCTGGGGCTGCGGTGGTATCGGTACTTGGAGCTGTGGTATCGGTACTCGGGGCTGCGGTGGTCGTTGCAGCCTCCTCTTCTTCCCCACAGGCTACGGCCGTCATGGCGACGACCAACATCATGATAAGAAGCCCCACAAGGAGAAACCGTTTCTTCATTGAGTTTTCCTCCCTCACTTACCGCTCAGACTGTGTGCTCGCACCCTGTTCCATGAACATCTGAAAGCGTGCGTCGAATCCTACACTGCTCTTGGTACACGCTCAAAACCAAGCCTGGACTCCTATCTGATTCGATCGATACATACCTCCATTCCCGATCCGCGTTCTAAGCTGGAAAGCGGCCCATTTCCCTGGCCGCGACATGATCTATCTAGATGACTGGCTCGACGTTTGTACGCCTCCTCTGCCAACCAACACGAGGTATGTAACAACATGTCCTGTTACGTAGAGTGAACTCCGTTCAGGTTGTCGCCGCGCCAGCTTACAAGTGTCGCCCGGCCTTGTCAACAGTCTGTTTGCCGTTTCTTATTTAGACGAATCGAAGATACGCAGACACTTCCCATGGCCCCTGTGTTGAGTTAGCTTTGACCGCGACATGAGCACGCCCCCCTGCCAGCCACCACCATCTCCGCATAGTACCTCTGAGCTTAGCCTGCGAAGGTGGCGCGTCCTTGTGATTGCGTCCGTCGGAGTATTTCTTGCCACGCTCGATTCCACCATAGTATCGGTGGCGCTGCCGGTCATCTCGTCGGATCTTCAGCTCACCTACAGTGAAGCCCTATGGGTGCAGGCGGCCTATCTCCTCATCGTCACCGTCCTTCTGATCCCGGTCGCCCGCTGGTCCGAAAGACGGGGACCGTACTTGGTCTACTGGGTGGGCAACCTTCTGTTCGGACTCTTCTCCATAATGGTGGCCCTCTCGTTCAACGGCCTCTTTTTGATCGCGGCGCGCGTTCTCCAGGGAGCCGGAGGCGCATTGGTCATAACAACAAGCGCTGCCATCGTCGCGGCCGCCTTTCCCCCTGAGGAACGCGGTCGCGCGCTGGGCCTCAACATGATGGGCTCCACCATCGGCCAGACACTGGGGCCAGCTCTCGGCGGCTTAATCGTGACTCATCTGAGCTGGCCCTGGATCTTCCTCATCAAGGTACCGGTGGTGGGCATCACCCTTATCGCCGGGTGGAACCTACTCGGCGCGGAGCGCCGGGATATGGCCGCCGGCACAAACGAGCGCGGAAGACAACACAATCGCGCGAGCACGTCCGCGCCCGGAAGCCAGCAGAACCGCATCGACATACGCGGCGCAGCTCTGCTGGGTGTATTGCTCTCCGCTCTCTTTGTCCCCTTGATCTTCTCGCCTATCTGGGGATGGAATAGCTGGAGGACCATCGGTCCACTGGCTTCGGTCATCGTATTCGCCGCGATTTTCGTCTATGTGGAGGGCCGGACTCAGGACCCGATTCTCGATCTTGGCCTCTTCAAGCACAGCCGCGTGTTCACGGCGGCAAACACGGCTTCGGTCCTGTTCATGGCGGCATCGTATGGGGTCACCATCTTCACCGCCGTCTTTTTGCAGGTGGTGCAGGGTCGGAGCGCCCAGACCGCGGGGTTCCTCCTACTGACCCAGCCTGCGATCATGACCATCATCACGCCGCTGGCCGGTAGACTGTCGGACCGCCTGGGATCACGAGGTCTCTCCGCGTTTGGAATGCTAGTGGCAGCAGCCGGGACAGGCCAGCTGGCCCTGTTTTCCGTCGAGACGCCCACATGGCGGGTGGCGGTGGCACTGGTCACACTCGGCATAGGACTCTCCATCTTCAGCAGCCCGAATTTCTCAGCCATCATGGGCTCTGTCGACCGCTCGAAGCTCGAGGTGGCCTCCGGCATGTTCACCACCTCACGCTTCTGCGGCATGGGAGTGTCGATAGCCATCCTGGGGGCCATCGCGGCCTCCAAGCTAGGTCCAGAGGGGGGCCGGGTCATTCTATTGGGTACAAGCGCAGGGATCGAAAACGCCCAGGCTTTTAACACCGGCTATCAGGAAGCTATGCTCGCCGGAACCGGGTTCGCGCTGCTCGCGGCACTCGTATCACTCGTCCGCGAGCGAAGCAGTGCAAGGCGTGCTTAACGCAAGACGCGCTCGAAAGGCAGCGGTCAGCCCCTCCACCGGCGCCCTGTCTCGATCATGGCCTTCAGGTTTTCCGCTTTGGCGTCGTCGAGCACGGCGCCATTCTGCAGCATGAAACCACCATCTGCGGCACACTCATCCAGCAGATGCTCAACGTATTCCTCAACCTCTCCGACCGTACCCAGAGCCAGCAGCGCGGTTGGGACATTGCCGGCAATACAGGAGTGGCCTCTCAGCGCGCGTTTTGCCTCCACCATGTCGGTCTGATCGAATATCCAGAGAACGCTGCCGCTCGGTAGTTCGGGGTCGGCGATCGCTTCCAACCGTCTGTTGTATCCCCCCTCGGCAAACATGACCGGCACGATGCCCTGGTCTATCAGCCCTTTCATCGCAGCTTTCAGCGTTGGCCAGTAGAAAGTGCGAAAGTCGGCGTCGGACATGAAACTGTCGGCACCCTTGTGCAGCACGAAGACAATGAGCGGAGCCTCGGCCTGCACAACCTGGCGCACACCCCATTCGACCACGACCGGAACAAGCCGTTCGGCAGCCTCAAGAATCCTCTCCGGCTGCCGGAAGCGATCGACCATGATGCCCCTGGTGCCCCGCAGTGTATCCGCCAGGATGTCATAGGGAGCCTTGGCCAATCCCCCTGCAGAGCGTGGCATGCCCAACCGGGCTGCGGCGTCGTTGGCAGCCGCCCCCGTGATCGTCAGATATGCGGAGTATTCCCGAGCAGCCTCGGCCAACCGCTGTATGCCCTCCGTCACCGCCGGATCAGCAAAAGGCAGGATGCCGGGGAGCATCGTGGTGGCTTCCATCATGTCCGTGAAAGGTGCAAGCCCCGCCAGAGAAGCGAAGACCGATCCGAAGCGAGGTAGCAAGTAGCGGCGGAAGTACCCTTCAGGATCGGTAACGAGCGCACCATACTCATCCGGCCCCATGTACTCGGCTTCCAGGTACTGCCACGGAGTCTCGTCGGACAGCCCCCGGCCCGGCCAATCGACAAACCGCAGTCCCAGCAGTTCGAATACCTTGGCCGGGGCAACTGTGCTGGTTTGGAAATCCGGTCGAAAATCCTCGTGGTACTTGATGAGTGCCGCGGCCGACTTCTCATACTCGTACATGGACTCCTTCTTCGTGAGGCCGCTGTATTTGCCCACATAGAAGCCCACCGACGTGGTGACCGGCACACGCGCCGGCTTCTCGAGTTGTATGGCATCGATGAGTAACCGGACTCGCTCTTGGTAAGCCCGTGTGGCTTCATCACTTTGAAATCTCACGCTCGGAGCGGAAAGCCACCGTTGAAAACGGCGTTCACGACGCTCCCGCCAGTCAAGCCCTTCCCAGCCGGAGAATATGTCCGGCTGTTCAGACGCGCCCGACCGGTTGCCCGTCTCGGTCACCTCGCCACCTCGCTAATCGTAATAGTCAGGAGCCACCTTCAGAGTAGCCAAGAGAGAGAGTTCGTGCCCGAAGACAAGAAGCGCCCCTTCAGCCTGCAAATGCCACAACCTATCTATCGCCCGAACGGCTAACTCGCTATTCCAGCACAGGCCCGGGGGCACCTTGTCGAAGAAGTTGTCCGCTACCTGCACTGCATCTCCCGTCAGCACTATCTTGCCGGACTTGGGCAGATTGACAAGCACCGACTGGTGACCCTCCGTGTGACCTCTAGTGTCGAAGCATACGATCGAGCCATCTCCAAACACATCGAACGCTTCGTTGTCGGATAGCTGAAGATAGCGCAGGCCTCGTGTCGGCATAAGGCGGTCGAAGCTGTAACCGCCTTCATGCGCGTCCGGCCACCAGGCGGCCCTAAGTTCCGATCTCCTCACCACAAACGTGGCCTGCGGGAAGAGTGGAGCGCACGTCATATGATCGTGATGCAGATGGGTGAGAATCACGTATCGCACATCGCCGGGTTCGTAACCCAGGCGTTTCATCTGCCTGTCTATTCGCTGCCCAGGCTCCACCTCTAGTACAGGGTCATGCACGTCGTCGGTCTCAACACCTGTATCCACAAGAACTAACCCTCGCGGATGATCGATTAAAAACATGAGGATCGGGATGGTGACCGGCACCCCAAAGTTGTGATCGGGGGTCAGATGGCCCAGGTCAGGTAGATGAGCCCGGCCTCCATCAAATATGTACAGCCTCATGTGGACCTGCGCCTCACAGTGAGCCGGGCGTCATGCCAGCCTATCCCCCTGAATGCCGTTGCTTTTTTGCCGGGGCATCCGGGCCTATCCGGGGCCCCTAGCTTCCCCTAACGTCCTCAATGATTCTGCGGCAGGCCTCCATCCAGATATGGCTGTCGGGATAGAAAATAACTATCTTGACGCCATTGGCCTTAGCGGCCTCCACGCCCGCTCTATCCGAGGTGGGAAAGGCCATCCCCATGATGGCGATGCCTTTCTCTTCGCATAAGGCCTTCACCTTCTGGTTGGCTTCCCTCAGATACGGGTGGCCCCATTGGACTTTCTCCCCAACTTCCTTGAGCATAGCGTTGGCTATATCGGCCCCTCCCACACCGACACCATCACGCCCCGGTTTCAGCACCGAGATGATTTCTTCGGCATTGTCAATGGCCTCTATATCCTCGAGAAGAGGGATGAACATGATCTGGCGGTTTGACGCCGCCATGTATTCCTCCCAATTCTCTTGGGAGTAGCCTGAGGCCCGGACGGCAGGGCAGATACCACAAGTACCTTCCGGCGGATAGTGGCTGGCCAGCAGAGCCGCTCTGGCTTCGTCAGCTGTCTTCACATGAGGTACTACGATTCCCTGGGCTCCCGACTCCACTGCAGAGCGGATGAGAAGCCTGTCATTGGCACCAACGCGAACCAGAGGCGTAACACCGGATACCTCTGCAGCCCGAATCAGGCTCACCATCGTCTCGGGGTTGGTCCGGTTGTGCTCCATGTCGAGCATGACATAATCGAAGCCTGCGTAACCCACGATCTCAATCAGATCAGGGTCGTGGGTATACATTTGCATGCCTAGAGGAGTCTCGCCTCTCTCCAAGGCCGCCAGAACCTTGTTAGGCCTGAGATACGGTTTGAAGGTCATCTCTTTTCTCCTCCTTGGCGCGCACTGGTTCCGACCGGCCCCTGTGAATGTCGGACCGGCACCGGCTATTGACGGTTGCCTTTTCGCTACCCGTGGGGCGGCACCCGGCGATGCCGGGCGCCGCCCCACGCTCGTTGTTCAACGTCCGCGGTTATCGATAGCCGACTTGATCTCCTTACCAGAGGCCATGTTGGCGAGAGCTTCATTCGCCTCTTCCAAGCGGTACTTGCCGCTCACCACGTCTCCAAACGGGTACTTGTCCCGATGGGTCTTAATGAACTGCAGTGCCTTATAGAAGTGGACTATGTGCGCCGATACGCTACCAACGATGGTGAGGGCCTTTCCGTTGATCCGGCTGGGCATAATGGGGGTCAGGCCCTCCGAGGTCTGACCCAGGATCAGATACTTTCCGCCCTTCTGGATGAACTCCAGCCCCTCGGCGAAGGCTGCCGGCACGCCGGTGGCCTCGACCACATTCTCCGGGCCCCTGCCTTGGGTGAGGCTAAGGATGATCTCCTTGCGCTCTTCAGCACTTTTCACTTCATCAATATTGATGACATGATCGGCGCCCCAACGCTTGGCCAGCTCCAGACGGTTCTGCGGAGCGCCCACAACGATGATGGTCCGCGCGCCGCTTTCCCGTGCAACTACGGTAGAGTAAAGGCCGATAGGCCCGCACCCCTGGATGACCATGTCTTCCATGAGTCCGAGCTTGCCGAACCTCTCGTACCCTCCGATCACCGTCCGAAATGCACAACCAACTCCCACAGCTTCTTCTTCTGTGAGTTCTTCGGGCACCTTGACCACGTTGGTGGTCGGGGTGACATACTCGTATTCGGCCAAACCACCCCTGAGAGCACTCGGAGGCGCCCAGCCGTATCCGGATCTTTTTGCACAGAGGACAGGATCCCGGGCGATAGTGCACCAGTAGCACTCACCACAGTCGACGTGAGCCCACATGATACGGTCGCCGATCTTGAGTTCTTCGCCAGCGGCGTCGCGGACGCGGCCTTCACCGAGCTTCACGATGCTCCCGATGGTCTCGTGTCCCTGGATGTTGGGAAGCGGACTCTTAATGGTCAGCTCGCCTCTTTGCTGGTGAACGTCGGTCCCACAGATGCCGGCCAGCAACACCTTGACCAAAATTGCCCCGGGACCGATCTCCGGAATGGGGACTTCACGAATCTGCAGAGGTTTGCCGTATTCTTCCAGAACGGCCGCCTTGCAGGTTTTTGGGACATCGGTCATCGATCGCTCCTTCTCACTTTGTTATACACCTGCCGCCTCAGTCCATAAGACCAGGAAGCCACAGGGCTACATCCGGAACCAATACTAGAAGTATCAAGAAAACAAACAACACAATCAGGAATGGCAGCACACCCCTGATCAACTCACCAGTATTCAAATTGAACATCTGCTTACAGACGAACAGATTCAATCCCATGGGAGGAGTGATCAAACCTATCTCCATGTTGACCGTATACAGCACACCCAGCCATATTATGTCGTAGCCCAAGCCGGTCACCAGCGGGACAAAGAACGGCACGGTCAGCATCATGATGGTGATTCCATCCATGAAACAGCCCATGATGAGCATGATGACCATCAGTATGAACACAACCCCGATGGCCGGGATGTGGCCCGCTGTAACCCATGCAGTCATACTCTCGGTCAGGTCTGAGCTCCCCACGATATAGGCGAAGAAGTTGGCCGAGATCATGACGATCATGATCATGGCGTTGAGTACCGCCGTCTCCTTGATGGCCGCGAGTAGTCCTTTCCATCTCATGCCGTAAACGGTTATCGCCAGTATCAATACCACGAAACAGCCCACGCCCCCCGCCTCGGTAGGCGTAGCGATTCCCGCGTAGATCGACCCGAGTATGGATATCATGACCAAGACCATAGGCCAGCATCTTTTGAGCGAAGAGAACCGCTGCCTCCACGACACCCCCTCGGCGCGAGGGCCTAAAGAAGGCTTGCGCCAGGCCATGACAATGGCCAGGCCTGCCAGCATGAAGGCCAGCAAGATGCCCGGCATGACACCCGCAATGAAGAGCTCGCCCAGAGCGGCGTTGGCCATGACGGCAAAGATGATCATGATCGTGCTAGGCGGTATCAGCGGGCCCAATACCCCCCCGGCGAGGGTAGCGCCGATGGCGTATGCTTTGTTGTAGTGATTGCGCTCGAATTCAGGCTCCGCGACCTTGCCCATGGCCATGATGGTCGCCGTGCTCGATCCCAGCGCCGCAGCCATGACAGCTTCGCCCAAGACCGTGGAAGCCGCCAGGCCGCCCGGCACACGCGACAACCAACTCCTGGCGGCTCCAAACACATCTTCGCCCATTCTTGTCTGTGCCATCAGGCAGGCTAGCAGAGTGAAGATGGGAAGCGGTGTCCAGCTCAGTTTGTAGAGCATAGCGAAAGTCGTCCACCCGACTTTGTCGAACGCGCTATCTCCAAAGGCCATATAGCCCACAACGATAGACGTAAATCCGATCGAATATGCAATCGGCACGCCGAGTAGCAGAAAGAACAGCATCCCCCCCAGACAGACCATCGCAGCGGTATTGAAGTCCAGGACGGCGACGGCTTCACGGATCGACCCGCTGG
>CAZOJR010000085.1:3827-8125 GCA_964580165.1 uncultured Gaiellales bacterium | reverse complement strand
GCGGTTGTGTCGCCCAGAGTATTGGGACTCGAGGTGTTCATCTATCTGGTGATTATGGTGCTTCTAGGGGGGGTGGGCAAGTTCCCGGGCCCCGCCATTGGGGCGTTTATAATTATCTTCTTGAGTGATTGGTTGCGTGAATTCGAGCGTTGGCGCATGCTGATCTTCGGAGCGCTGGTGGTAATCATAGTTATGCTTGCACCGCGAGGGATAATGGGGACGGTAGATTCGGTGCAAGGTTTCGTGCGCCGCCGGCGTATCGAGCGGGTGGACCCCGGTGACATGGAAGGACTCTCATGACGGCTTCGGCGTCAATCGCTGCTTCAACAGCCGTTGAAGCAGCCGGCTCGGTTATGGCTTCGACGGAAGATATGGAAGATATGAGTGTGTCGGCCACATCTGCGTCAGACTCGGCTATAGGTGTGGAGAAGCTGTTTGGTTTTCCTGTGGAAGATCCGGCAGAATCGCTGCCCGAGACGGCTCAACGCTTGCTCGAGGCGGCGAGGCGTCTTTTGCTGGCAGGCGGTTTCGACGCGTTGCGATTGGATGCGATTGCAACCGAAGCCGGTAAGAACAAGGCTTCAATCAAATACTACTTTGGTAACAAAGAGGGTCTTATCGCGGCCATAGTCGATTCCTTGGACTACGATGACTGCCTCGCGTTTGCCGACGAAACGAAGGGCACGAGCGGCGAAGAGCGGTTGCAGCGTTACATTGCCGGGCAAACCCGGTTGGCGGGTGACAAAGACGGATTCCTCGTGTTCTTTGATCTCCTACCCCACATCATCCGGGATGAGAGTCTGCGCAAGCGGCTGGCGATTCTCTATGAGTGGTATTACAAGATGAACGCGGAGTGGCTCGGACTTGCGGACCGGATCCGCCCAGAAAACCGTGACCGCTTCATTGCCTTCGCATCGTTGATGGTTGCTATGGTGGATGGGCTGGCCATACAGGCAGCTCTCAGACCAAAGGGTTTTGATCTTGAGCGGTCGTTTTCCATGCTCGATTTATTCCTGCGGCGCGGTCTGAACGATTTCATAGATATGCTGGATGAGCCGGGGGAAACGGTCGCAGACTGAGACAGGCGGCGCCGGGCTGTGTCACGCATTGGGAACATGTTGCGGAATCTGGCCGGGGGCGGGCCGCGCGAAGCGGGCCCGCCCCGATCATCCAGTGGGGCTTCGTCTTTTCACCTGATCTGGGAGATGCCGCCGGGTACCGCGCCGGAAGCAAGACTAATCGAAGTCTCGGCGGTTATCGAGATCTTGATACCGCCTCGCAGCGAGGCGCTGTACTTTTGGGCCTTGCAGGTAGAGTTCTTCCGAGGCGGTATATGTCGTGGCGGAGGGCATACCGGTCTTCAGTGGAATCGACGTTACCCGGAGTGTAGAGCAGTCAATTGGGGCGGATACGCTTCAGCCGGACAAGGCGGTGGGATACTGACCGGCACGAAGTCAAGCCTGCCCGGCTTCCGTGACGATCCAAACACCGTTGCCTATCAGTGGCGGCCTGGTTGTCCCTATCGTTTTCGAGTATTTCGGTCTCCCGATGTGCCGGATGCCTGGCGTTCGGAGGTCACTGATCTGTTATCTGGTATCTCCACCGTCGTTCGCGATTTGTTTCCCGGTTGTCCCCTCGATTCGGTTTGTGGCCCAGTTTCCGGGCCGGACTCCCCGGAATCACCTAACTCACGGGACTCACCGGACTCCGGATTGTACCTTGGCCACCCTATCGTGTGGTCGGAAGTCTTCGCCGATTGTGATGCTCCTTCGGTGGCAATACGATGGAGCGATCTCATGGCTGTCGACGAGTCAGGTCATGTGGTGAGACCGGTAGCGGTGCTGGTCAATTACCAGGCTGTCCGTGAAAGGGGTTGCCCCAATACTTCGGTTGCGATGGACGAGGCCGGAGGCTTGCTGCAAATCACCAATATTGCCCGCACTGTCGAGCAGGGAGCTAGGCTGGTGTTGTAGCAGCCGGCCTAAGGAACTTGTTCAAAGTGAAGCCGCGGCCGCCCGGTGCATGTTGAGCGGCCCGATGCAGCTCAAAAATCCTCTCTGTGGAGCGGCACATCTTCTTGCGGTGCGAGGATTTTGCGCTTTCTTAACCCATCGGTAACACACGCTATTACTGTCTTCTATTAGAGTGAAGTCAGCAAGTTGCCGACCGGGGAGGTTGTCATGAGTGATGCAATGACGGTTCAGTCTTCACCGGCCGCCGAGACCCTGGCGGTCCTCGTAATGGCACTCGGTCCAGGCTCACCATGTTTCTGCTGTGGTTATCCGCTCGAGATCTGTCTTGCGGCAAAGCCGGTCGCAGTGACTTCCGGAGCCGTTCCTGCCCTTCTGAGCTGTCCACAATGTGGGGCCGGGGTGTCGCTGGAACCGGGTTCGGCATTGACCTCGACCTTGCCATGGCACCAACGATGATCCCAACGCCAGTGACGGGCTTGGCATCAATGATGACCCCGGCATTGGCCGCCGCGTAGTCGTGAATTATCTCCCCAAACGCCGGTGCCCGTTCGGGCCGCGGCCCTGCATGGGATCGGAAATCTTCAGGGAGGTTCTTGCTGACAAGAGGTCAGTTCACCTTCTGGTGACCGAAAACGCGTCCGACTCTGTTCACAATCGTCTCACAGCCCGGGAGTGGCTTCTTGCCCATGTCTGGCTCTTTCTAATCGGAGCCTGGAACCTACTAGCGATCGACTTTGCTCATACCTCGGATAGGTGGTGGTCTTGGATACCTATCGTGGTCTGGTCAGGAGTTCTCATACTGCATGCGATCTGGGTTGTCTTGATTGCAGACCGCCACCATACAGGTCACCGCTCAAACCCGGGGAAAGCGCACGGTGAAGGTGGAGCCGACCCCGACTGTACTTTCCAGTTCCACCGAACCTCCGTGCCTTTCGGCCACATGCCGGACGATACTCAGGCCTAGACCGGTGCCGCCGGTCTCTCGCGACCGGGCCTTGTCCACCCGGTAGAAGCGCTCGAATACACGCTGCTGATCGGCCAGTGGTATTCCGACTCCATCGTCGGCCACACTCAGTATCGTCCAGTCGCGTCCATCGGCTGCTTTATCGACCCGCAAACGAATGCTGATGTGACCTCCCGGCTCCGTATAGCGGATGGCGTTCTCGAGAAGGTTACGTACGAGGGTACGTAATGCCACCTTATCTCCCTTGATGACGAGACCGGCCGGCGTTTCGACCGTGAGTTCGTGTTGTTTGGCTTCGGCCTGGGGTTTGATTTCGTCCGCTGTGTTGCGGACCAGCGAAGCCAAATCGACGGGGCTGAGCTCCGCATCGGGGGTCGTCGCTTGCTCTTCAAGTCGTGAAAGCGTGAGGAGATCGTTGGTCAGGTCGGAGAGCCGGTCTATCTCAGAGGAGAGCCGGGCCACAAATCTTTCCGCCTGATCCGGATCCTCTTTGACCGTATGGCGAAGAGTGTCCGCAAGAAGGGAGAGCCCGGCCAGGGGGGTCTTCAGTTCATGAGAAACGTTCGTGGCGAAGTCGCGACGCATCCGCTCGGTCGCTCTGCGGGCCGTTTCATCGCGGATCACGAATAACGTCTGACCGCTGGCCGCCCGTCCGCCCGGCGCGTCTGCTTTGTGCGGGCGCGTTGATTGCAGGGGCATCACCTCGACGGTGAGTGAACTCCCACTGGGGAGATCTACGACCTCAGTCAGCGCATGTCCGGCTCTGTGCGCCTTTTCGGCCAGTGCCTGCGCGGGGAACGAACGTGCGGTGAATACCAATGGGCTGCCCACCCTCGCTGCAAGGTCGACTCCAAGGATATGTTCTGCCGCCGGATTGGCCCGTATGAGCCGTCCGTCGAGATCCATCAATAGAACCCCTTCGCTCATGGCCGCCAGTACTCCGCTCGAGCGCTCCGTCTCGGCTCCCAATTGCTCGTCTCTCGTTTCCAATTGGGCGGCCATGTTATTCAGAGACTCTCCCAGTTCGCCCAGTTCATCCTTTCGATGCACGCTTGTACGGTAGGTGAAGTCTCCCGCGGCCACCTTGGCCGTCATGTGGCGCAGCCGCTCCAGGGGATTGGTAATGGAGCGGGTGAGAAAGTAAGCCACAACAACAGTGGGTAGCAGGAGTGCCACCCAGACGATCAAGGGTATCTGCCATGTGGCCGCGACCATAGAGTCGATGCGACCGGCTGGCTGGGCTATTCGCACCACTCCACCGGACCAGGCACCTTGACTCACGGGGAGCGGTATGGCCACGTAGACCTCCTCCTGCCCGAGCGTCGCCGAGTAGCGGCGTTCTCTTCCCTCGTTCCCCGCTA
>CAZOJR010000085.1:0-3817 GCA_964580165.1 uncultured Gaiellales bacterium | reverse complement strand
CCGGACGGTCGGCATGATTCTCAAGAGTGCTGGGGTCGGCCTCGGAGTCGGCGAGCACCCACCCTTCACTATCGATCACGGTAAACCGAGCGTCTGCAGCCGCTCCCACGTTTCGCGTCAGTTCTTGAAGGGTCGTAGCTACCCCGGTCACCGAGTTGTCGCCGGTACCGGCGGCGATGACCTCCAGGGTAGCGGCGTACTGGAAGGCCTGCCGGGACATGTCGTCCTCAAGCCGGTCGAGAAAGACACCGGGCAGCGCCAGGGCGGAAACCAGAGCCACAATGCCGGCGAAGAGCAGCGTGGCAAGAGCGAAAGCCAGTGGAAGTCTGGAACGGATACGCATCGAGTCAGGCCTCTATCAGGGGGGTCCCAGCCGGTAGCCTACCCCGCGAACCGTTCGCGGCGATACCTGGGCCTCGATTTGCTCCAACTTGGCCCGCAGGCGGCGTACGTGCACGTCGAGAGTGCGAGAGGCGGGTATGTAGCGGTGGTGCCACACCCGTTCAATGATTTCTTCTCGGGTGAAGAGGTGTCCCGGACGCGAGAGGAGCAATTCAAGAAGGTCGAATTCCTTTGGATTGAGCAATGCTTCTCCATGGGCCGTGCGGACGACGTGAGCATCGCGATCGAGAATGAGATCACCGGTGCTGAGGACGGCCGGCGCCGAGGTCCCCTCGGTGAGGCTGATGCCTACTGGGGCGCGCCGGAGGCGCGCTTGAATACGGGCGAGCAGCAGGTCGAGATCGAAGGGTTTGGTGATGTAGTCGTCTGCCCCGATGCTGAAGCCCTCTATCATGGTCTCGTGTTCGCTTCGCGCCGTTAGCATAATAATGGGCAGGTCCGGCTTACGCCGGACGATCTCCCTACTGGCGGCCATGCCGTCCAGCCCCGGCAACATGAGATCCATAAGAACGAGATCGACATCGCCGCTCAGCGCGGTCTCAAGGCCGGCCCGGCCGTTATGCTCCTGCAGTACCTCGTAGCCCGCACGTTTGAGATTGTAGGCCAGCAGATCGGAGATGGTGGCGTCATCTTCGACAAGGAGGATGCGTCTCTGTTTGGTCTCGGTCACCGGTACTCCTCGACGCACCGTTGAACGGTTTGAACTCACTGCCGCCTACCGTATCATCCACGACGAGCGGCTGTCTCGACCGCACAATTAACGTTGCCGTAACGCAACGTTAACACCAGGATTTTCCCGCACTGCTAGCCTACCAGACAAGAACCGTGATTTCTGATGCGTATGGTATCTGGAGTCGAAAGAAGAAATACGAAGAGGTCTCCTTGGGGATAGAAGTGAAGACGACGAAACCGGGGAAGATTGCCGAGAATCCGTGCGAACGCCCGGCTGCTGCTCAGCCAAGGCTGCCCTTGATAACCAAGCCGGCAACAGTACTGAGATGGAGGCCTATCTCGTCATATCTCCTCGTGGGTGTCACCCGAGCTTGAAGATATTGAATCGATCAGCAGCTTCAAAAACCTCTCCGGCCGGGACTATGTCCGTGGGTTCCTGGCAGCGCAAGGGAGCCGGTCGCAGGGCCGACTCCCTCTTTGCGATCTTTGCTGCTCTCTCCGGCATTTTGATTCTGCTGGTGCTCGGATACATGGTGGTATCGACCACCGGAACGGCATTGCCCATATTCGGATCGCAGGGCCTGTCATTCATCACGAGCAGCGAGTGGGATCCGGGCAATGGCCTGTTCGGAACGCTGGCCTTCATCTATGGGACGCTCGTGACCTCCGTGATCGCTCTCGTCATAGCCGTTCCGCTCAGTCTGGGAGTCTCCCTGTTCCTGACCGAGTATTCGCCCAAACGGGTGAAGGGTCCCATCGGCTACGCCGTCGATCTGCTGGCGGCAGTGCCGAGCGTGATCTATGGTCTCTGGGGTGTCTTCATACTCCTGCCGCTCTTTCTTCAACCGGCCGCCGATTTTTTGGCCAAATATCTCGGCTTCATTCCTATTTTTGATGGTCCCCCATCCGGATTGTCGTATTTTGGCGCCGGCGTGATACTCGCCATCATGATCACACCCATCATCACCTCTCTTTGCCGCGAGGTCTTCGAGACCGTTCCGAACGCGGACCGGCAGGCTGCATACGCGCTGGGAGCCACAAAGTGGGAGATGATCCGGCAGGCGGTTCTTCCCCGCGGACGGGCGGGGATCGTGGGGGCGACCATGCTTGGGCTCGGCCGGGCGCTGGGCGAGACAATCGCCGTTGCCCTGTTGATAGGTTCTTCGGTCACAGTTGATGCCTCGGTGATCAGACCGGGCTATTCCATGGCCGCCGTCATTGCCAACCAGTTTCAAGAAGCCACCGGAGAACACATCAGAGCACTGGTGGGCATAGGAGTGGTCCTCTTCGGATTGACGATCATCATTAACATGGGCGCTCGGGCACTCGTATGGAGATTCAATCGGACGTGAGTATGGACCTCGACACCACCCAGACCGTGAGTGGCGCAGCCCAGCGTTGGGCCGGAAGCCGGGTCGAGCCCGGAGTCTCCTTGAGAGCTTGCCGGCCAACCCGGCGGCGGGTATGGCGAAATCGCAGGAATACCGCTCTGACTCTGCTGGCAGTTGGTCTGACCATGATACCAGTGGTGATGATCCTCTATCAGATCACAGCCAAGGGTATTGTGACGATGGATTGGGAATTTTTGACTAACTCGATGCCCCTCAGTTTTCGCCGCGAGGGTGGTGGTTTCTTAAACGGTCTGGTAGGTACGGCCATTATGGTAGGGCTGGCCAGTGTCATATCGATCCCGCTTGGCATCTTGGCGGCCGTATACCTTGTGGAATATGGCAAGAAGAACTGGCTGGCGAAGCTCATTCGTTTTTTCTCCGACGTGATGACGGGAGTTCCCTCAGTGTTCGTTGGGCTTTTCGTGTACACGGCGCTTGTTATCCAGCTCGGTTTCGGGGCATTGATGGGAGCGGCTTCTCTGGCCATCATCATGATGCCCATCATCGTGAGATCGACCGAGGAAATGCTCAAGCTGGTGCCACCTGAGTTGAAGGATGCGAGTTACGCATTGGGGGCGGCCAAGTGGCAGACGGTCTTACGGGTCATCCTGCCTTCGGCGGCTCCGGGCATTACCACCGGAGTCATGCTGGCTGTGGCGCGGGCCGCCGGAGAGACGGCTCCCCTCATTCTTACGGCGCTTGGTTCATATCAGCTGACCGCGAAGTTGTGGGGAACTCCCATATCATCTCTTACCCTTGCCATCTTTGACGGGGCTAGAAATCCCTTTGCAGCCGGACAAGCGCGGGCTTGGGCGGGAGCCCTCGAATTGTTGATTATCGTACTGGTGTTCACCATCGTGGCCCGGGTAGTGGCCTCAAGGAGCCGTATATCCAGATGAACGGGCGGACTTCGCATCCAGACGGCCGGCAAACGGAAGTGCCCTCACTGGCGGCGGTAGCGGCACGGGATGACCTTCCCGGTCGGGGGTTCACCGAACAGCCGGTATTCTGCGTGCGCGACCTGAATGTGCACTACGGCAAAAATCTCGCTCTCAAAAACGTCAACATGGACATCAGGCCGCGCCGCATTACCGCCATCATCGGACCGTCGGGTTGCGGTAAGAGCACGCTTATCCGGTGTTTCAACCGCATGAACGAACTCATACCGGGGGCCCGGGTGGGTGGGGAAATTCTCTATCATGGTGAGGATATCTACGCCCCCGGAGTCGATCCCGTGGTGGTGCGCAGGCATGTTGGCATGGTGTTTCAGCGGCCCAATCCCTTTCCGAAGTCCATCTACGACAACATTGCATTCGGGGCAAAGATCAATGGCTACAAGGGAGATCTGGACG
>CAZOJR010000084.1:4260-8149 GCA_964580165.1 uncultured Gaiellales bacterium | reverse complement strand
CCTAACCATGGAGCACATCAGGGGCATCGTTGAGATCCAGTTGAACCTACTGCGCAGGCGTCTCGCCGAACGCGATATCAGCCTAGAGATAACCGACAGCGCCAAGGCTTACCTGGCTCAGCAGGGCTATGACCCTGCATACGGTGCTCGACCGCTCAAACGGCTCATTCAGAAGGAGATCCAAGACCAGGTAGCCCTAGCCTTGCTCAAGGGTGATTTCCACGACGGTGACATCATCCGAGTGGACGAACGCAACCTGGGACTCGTGTTCGAGAGAATGGAGTCGGTGGCGGAGAAGGCAGAGCAGCCTTTGTAAACCAGGTTGGTGCGTATACTTTGTCTTATGAGCCTGCCGAGCCTGAAACTCCAAAAGAACCAAACCGTCGATCTTAAGATCACCGGGCTCGCCTTTGGTGGCAAAGGCATCGCTAGGGTCGACGACTTCATCGTCTTCGTGAGCGGTGCCGTCCCCGGAGATTCCGTTCGCGCAAGGGTAACCAAGTATAAGAAGCGCTACGCCGAGGCACGCGTAGAAGAGATCTTCGCCCCCTCTCCCGATCGCAGGCCAGCCCGCTGTCCCTCCTTCGGACACTGCGGCGGGTGCAGCTGGCAAACCTTGGATTACGGTAGGCAATTGGAATACAAAGCGCGGCAGGTCGGAGAATCCCTCGAGCATCTTGGGGGACTGCGTGGCTTTGAGCTACTTCCTATCATGGGGATGGCCAATCCCTGGCGCTACCGCAACCGAGCCGACTTCTCGGTGGGGACGACCGGCGAAGGCGCTATCATCGGCTTTCGACCGCCTGGGCGCTGGGATACGGTGCTACCGTTGACCGAGTGCCATCTTCTCCCCCCGATCATCGAACAGATACGCGCAACGGTGGAGGGATGGTTACGCGATCAAAGCCTCCCGGGTTGGAATCCTCGCACCGCAACAGGGTACGTCCGGCACCTTCTGGTTCGCTCGGCGCAACTTGGAAAGGAGGTGCTGGTCAGCCTGGTGACAGCTCCGGGAGAGTTGCCGGACGTCCACGGATTGGTCGACCGGCTTCGTTCTGTCCACCCCGAGTTGGTAGGGGTGCTCCATGCGGTTAACAGCGGCCAAGCCGAAATCAGCTCGGGACTGGAGTCGCGAACGCTGTGGGGCCGTCCGTACTTGCTGGAAAGAGTCTCGGGCATCACCCTCAGAGTCTCTGTCAACGCCTTCTTTCAGACCAATACCTTGATGGCCCATGCGCTCTATGGACTTATCGCCGGGGAGATCGGCCTCGAAACAGCCGGTCCGGGCCATAGAGAAGCAGCGAGATCTGACCCCGGGGTCGCATACAAGGCTGCGGCATCAGGCGGGGCGGTAACATCCGCCAAGCCCACTATCTGGGACCTCTACTCAGGAGTCGGTTCCATCGGCCTATCGCTGGCCGGGTGCGCTGGGGCGATTCTAGGGATCGAAGGGGTTCCCGAGGCGGTCAGGGATTCCCGGGAGAACGCTGTTCTCAACCACATCGCAAATGCCCATTTCTTAGAAGGAGACGTAGCAAAGATCCTTCGGGAGATTAGAGACGGTTCCCGCGTTCTACCGGAAGAGGTCGCACGACCGGACGTGGTTATTATCGATCCACCCCGAGCAGGACTTAGCAAGAAAGCCGTAGCACGCGTGGGTGAGATCAGGGCGCCCCGCATCGTGTATGTCTCCTGCAACCCGGCCACCATGGCTCCAAATGCCGCCCAGTTGGCAGAACACGGTTACCGGCTGGAGCGCGTGAGGCCGGTGGACATGTTTCCTCATACACCCCATGTTGAGTGCGTGGCATTGATGTCGCTGGCCACCGGTAACCGTTCACATTCCTAGGACGCTGGCGACCAGCAGGTATCGGAACCCAGCGATATCCCCAGATCAGCCTCCGCCTCAGTAGGGAGGCTCGTCGCGGAACCACTCACCCAGGTTCCGGAATGCCTTCCAGAACTCACTCTTAGCTTCTTCCTCGTCTAAAGCACCATCGATATCGGGCGTAACCAACGCCTTGCAGAAAGGGGTGAACTCTTGCAGCGCTCCAAGATCCCAGGCCAGCTTCTTCATGCCTGCGACTCGTTCCCGGTTAACCACTTCAAGCACCGGCCTCCCCATGATTACGACGATTCGAGGCTGTGTGATCTGGAATTCTTCTAGCCAGTAAGGGCAGCAATTCTTCTCTGCTTCTCTCAGCTCCACGTCTGGGCACTTAACCAGATTCGTCCCGTAAACAACGAGAGGGTTAACACCGAGTCTTTCGAGACTCTTGAGTACGGCTGTCCCCGAGCGGCCGTAGAAGGCAACTCCCTCGGTCACCTCCAGGTACCGGGGCTGATACTTCAGCAAAAAGATGTCGGCCAATGGGTGGCCAGAACCCACCGTCGGTAGAAACTCAGGCAGAGATTCCTCTCGACGGCATCTGTGGCAATACGCCACACGGTGATTGAGATCGTTACTCTCTTCGATCGCGCGCTCTTCGAGCTTGCGGTAGATCTCATTGGCTTCGCTGACAGGTGTGGGGTCTTTCACGATATCGCTTGGACCGTCTTCCTTGTTGTTCGACAAGCTCTTGCTCCTAACCCCCTTCTCGGGGGTAGAGACTATATTGGCGCATGATGGATGAATTCCTCCGGCCCCCGCACGCAACACCTCGCAGTAGAGAGCAGCGCCAGCCTAGTCTTCGGGCAATACCCGGTCGAGAGTAGTCTGAAGCAGCTTGAGTGACTGCAGATAGAGCAGGTTCTTGCGTCGCGCAATGATGTCGGCTTCGCAAAGAGCCGCCATGAAAGTACTTGGATCATCAAAGCGAGGCATGCGAATCATGGCGGTGCCGAGTCCTTGTAGAACATGGGCATCACTGCCGGCACCAGCCACGATATTGTACTTGGCCGCAAATCGTTCGGCGCTCAGATTGAACGAGTTGAGGGCCACCTTGGCATTGTAGACCTCGATGATATCGATGCGATGCAGATTGTCCACCAGAGCGCGGTACGACGGTGTCGTCCTGAGAGCATCGAAAGGATGCGGAACATATACCAGCCCCCCCTGCTCCTTGATCAAAGACAGGGTTTCGTCGAAGGTTAGAGATCGGGGGATGGCTTCTTCCAAGAACAAACCAATGACTTCCCCCTCCGCTGTCTTGACCTCTTCCGCGACAATGATAAACGGGTCTCCATGAGCAAGTTCGCGGGCCAGCAGCGCGCCCTTGATCTCATTGTGATCGGCGATGGCGAGTGCTCCGAGACCAATATCCCGGGCAGTGGCCAGAATCGCCTCGACCGGACTCACACAGTCGGGAGAGTATTCGGAGTGTACGTGAAGGTCGACACTTATCCAGTCACTCCGGGCTGTAGCGGCGGCGTGCCGCATGCGCTTGCGCGCGGACATCTCACCAATGCCACGCACGTGCAGCGAATACCCGGCCGCCGGCGTTGTGGAAACCAGCCCCTGCCGCCCAGTGGTAGCGGAAATCGTATGCCGGTAGACCTCCTCCAACTGATCGACGACCGCAGTCATTGAT
This sequence comes from uncultured Gaiellales bacterium, assembly GCA_964580165.1. Classification (GTDB taxonomy): domain Bacteria; phylum Actinomycetota; class Thermoleophilia; order RBG-16-64-13; family RBG-16-64-13; genus RBG-16-64-13. Next base: position 4,619 of record CAZOJR010000084.1, on the reverse strand, counting down.
TGTGATTGGGCCTCTGTTCTCACCATTGCGTCCGTGCCGCCGGGCTCGAAAACCCGTCCGCGGGCAAGCACAGTCTGGATGGCCGCGCTCAACGAGCCCGACTCATTCGGCGAAAACACGACCCCCCTGGTCGACTGAGCAATGTAGTCGCGCACCGGCGCTAGGTCCGGCCCCACAGCAGGACGGCCACAAACTGAAGCCTCGGCGGCCGTGACGCACAACCACTCTCCTCCGAGAAAAGGAAGGATGACAGCGGCGGACGCTTGATACAACGGAGTGAGATCGGCCGTGGTCTCAAACTCACACAGGGTTACTTGCGACCTCAGCTTCCAGGGTACCGTGCGGGGCACCCACCGTTC